>JAHEEY010000043.1 GCA_024640485.1 Chloroflexota bacterium
GCAGTCCGCCAGCCCCGAGAAACCACCAAGAAAAAGCCACCGAAGTCCGGCTCGGCAATGAAGATAGTTCCACCGCCTTGGTCGGCACCAATGTAGATTTCGACTCCGGGGCGGCTGGATCCTGTTTCACTGCCGTCGGCAGTGCAGTCTTTGTAACCGTGGGCTCAGGCGTGTCCGTTGGCACCGCCGTGGCCGTAGGGGTAGCGGTAGCCGTCGCCGTGGCAGTTGCGGTAGCCGTCGACGTCTCTGTTGGTGCTGCCGTACTTGTGGCGGCGACTGTGGGAGTCAATGTGGCGGCAGCGGCGACAGAGGTCGATGGGATTGGGGTCGCCACGATGACTGGGGGTACCGCCGTGGGTATGACATCTACAGTTACCCCTTCCTCTACCAGAAAGATAGGGGGCCCGCCCATCAAACATTCGCCGTGACATCTGGCCCCTTGAAGCTGCACCGGGTAATAGCCGTTGATTGCGGCAACAGACGTCTTTTCATCGGTGACGGCGTTGATCAACATCGCCGATTCCGCCAAAGCAGGGACATTCAGCGTCACCGGGCTGGTTCCCCGGGCCCAGAGCACCCTGGTCAGTCCCTGCGGCCTGGGAAAGCCGACGATAAAGTAGTCGTTGGTTCTCTCGCGAGTCAGGGGATAGGTGAAGCCGCCCAGATATTTGATCAGATTCTGGTAGGCGAAATAGGCCGGCCGTTTGCTTAAATCATAAGGGCGGATCAATCCCCAGGATTCGTCACCCGGGGACATGTTGATATCCACCAGTTTGTAGACCGAAATCCTGGAGGCGCCAGCATAGAACCCCAAGGCATATGCCTGCACCAGATACCAGGCCTGCTGGTCCAGATCGATGTTGAATGCCTGCACCTGCACCGGCCACTCAGGGTCCATGCTGGGACGGGCGTTGGTTTCATTGATCCAGACCGCCTTCAGCGGTGAGATACCCAATTCCTGCTGCACCGCAAACGCAGAGCCGACGATCATGGGCACCGTCTCCGGCCGAAAATAGATGTGCAGTGAGATCACATCAAAGAAGTAATTATTGGCTGCCGCCTCAGGATCTGAGACCACCAGCCGCAGATAGCGGCGCAGATAGCCCTGATCATGCCAATAGGTCATGCCCCCAAGATGGATGGTGGCGCTGGGATCGGTCTGCTTGATCACCTGGTAGGCCACTTTTACCAGCTGATAATAATCCTCAATCGACCCGGCAAATTCATGCCCGTAGACATCCGGGGCAATGTCCGGCTCATTCCATACGATCCAATGATGCACCCCTCGGGGACCATAATAGGCGCTGGTCTGGCGAACGAAGTTCGCCCAAAGATTGCCAGGATCGTCGATTGGAAGATATAGGCCTCTGGGAACACCTGCCGGATAGCCGGCGTCAGTGGCCCAGTTCGGTGCATTCTTCAACAGGCCCACGATGGTGCGGCCATTGGCATTGGCCTCAGCCAACCATTCTTCCTTGACATGCAGGGTGTTCCAATCAGCCGGGCCGTAGGGCTGAATCTGACTCCAGTAGAACAATATCCGCTCCCAACCAACTCCCAGCGCTGCCGCTTCGGCTGGTGCCCAGAATGACTCCACCGCCCCAAACCGGGTGTCAACCGGTGATTGAGCCGAGAGCCTTCCGGCTGGATACCCAACTGCAACCCCGCAAAGCAGTAAAACGGTAAGCCCAAAGAATATTGTATGTCTCTTGATCATGTGCTTCGTTCCTTTGTCACAGATTCAGTATTGTATCAGATGAGACGATGCATACGACCAACAGCGTAATTCCCGATGTGTTCAGGATTTAGATCTCCCTATGGTACAATTTTCGGGAACTATCATGAGCGAATTCAAATTGCGGCCGGCACAACAAGACATCTTGGCATACAGCGGTGGCCGAATGGCGGTCAGCGCGGTTCCTGGAAGCGGCAAGACGTTTACCCTGGCCTTGCTGGCGGCCCAGTTGATCGCCGATGGCCGCATCGACAGCGCTGCCAATCAGCAAGTTCTGATTGTCACCTACATGAATGCCAGCGTAGACACGTTCAAAGCGAGAATTCGCCGGCAGTTGGACGAGATGGGCCTGCCGCCGGTTGGCTTTGACGTACGCACCCAGCACAGCCTGGCACTGGAAATCGTCAGATTAGCCCACAGCACAATTGGCGAGGAGCGCGACCTGCCCAATGTCATCGACGAAGTCCAGGCAAATCATGTGCTGTCGCTGGCAACCGACAGCTTCATCGAGGAACACCCTGACTTATGGGCGGGTTTTCTGTCAGAAGACAGCCCCCAGCTGCGTTCTCGGTGGCGCAGCATCTCCCAGGAGACGGCAAGGAGCTTCATCAGTGCCGCCAAGAATTCCCGCTACCAGCCGGAAGAGATCCTCCAGCAGCTGAGACGGCAGCAAGCAGTGGATACGGAAAGAGACCATCAATTCCCGGAACAGAAGGCAGCCGCGGCCCACTCCCCTCTACTATACATGATGGCGGAGATTTACCATCGGTACCAATCGCTATTGGTCAGACAGGCCGCTCACGATTTCGACGATCTCATTTGGCAGGCGACGCACCTGCTGGAACAGCGCCCGCAGTTCGCGGCTAGTCTACGGCAGCAATGGCCCTACGTCCTGGAGGATGAAGCACAGGACAGCGTCCCCTTGCAGGAACTGCTGATACAGAGATTGACCGGGGAAAACGGCAACTGGGTCAGAGTTGGCGATCCGAATCAAGCGATTACCAGCACCTTCACTGCCGCTCATCCCCGATTCTTCAACCTGTTCATCGATCGAGCGGATGTAATCTCAAAACCTTTGCCTAACAGCGGACGGTGTGCCCCTATTATCTACGGGGCAGCCAACCACCTGTTGGACTGGGTGATCGATAAACATCCGGTGCCGGAAGTCCGGCAGCTGGCGTTTCGCCGCCAGCACATTTTGCCTACGCCACCAGGGGATGCCCAACCCAACCCACTAGATAGTGAATCCGATATCCGCATCAAAGTGTACAAGCACCGTGAAGATGAGGAACTGCCGGCTATCGCCAAGCTGGCGATGCGATACGCCCTCAAGAGACCCGACCATACTCTGGCGATTTTGGTCCCGACCAACCGGATTGGCTACGAGATGGCCACTTATCTCGACAAGCTAGATGCTGACTACGACAACCTCCTTCGCGGAGGCAGCCGTGAGAAAGAGATCGCTGCCGCTATTTATGCCATGCTGTCACTGCTGGCTTCACCGCTGAGCAGCAAGGCGCTGGTGGCTGCCCATGCCAGCCTGCATGAATTGGGCCATCCATCAGTTTCCCTGCCGATAACAGATCTCAAGAGACTGCAGGCAATCCTGCGCAGTGTCCACCGGCCTGAATCGCTGCTGTTTCCGAACAGCCAACAGGAGTTCGCAGAAGCCTTGCCGGCAGGTATCGCCGATCAGAAGGAGATCGATCACTTGGAGCAGTTCGTCACCTTCCTTCAGCGGATCTTTAAACTGCGTCATCTGCCCATCGACGATCTGGTCCTGGCCCTTGGTGAAGAGCTGTTTGCCTGGGACGAAATAAACGAATTGGATTTGTCTGTCGCGTTCCAACTTGCCTCCATTCTCCGGCGGTGGCGAGATATGCAGCCAGATTGGCGCCTTCCCGAACTAGCTGCTGAGCTGGGTGATGTCGCCTCCGGACGACGCCGGCTGCCGCTGACCGCGCCAACTGAGCTGGGGTACGAACCGAAAGCGGGACGCATCACTCTGGCTACTCAGCACAGCGCCAAAGGGCTGGAATGGGATGCCGTGTTTCTGCTTGGAATTGACGGTTTCTGGATCCCGGGCAGTCTGGAAGCCCCTTTCCTAGGTGTGCACGAGTTCCTAGGCGGTGATCCAACCGCGGAAGCAACGGCCCAGCTAAAATATCTGATGGAAGGCGATGCCGGATTGGCAGCCGGGCTGGGGGCCACTGAAACCAGCCATATTGAGGTGATTTGCGAGCGGCTGCGCCTGCTCTACGTCGGCATCAGCAGAGCACGCAGATACCTCCATCTCAGCAGAAGTCGGGCATCGGGCCAGAATCATGCCGTACGTGACTCTGAACCAGCAACTGTGCTCGGCGTCTTGTATCAGTTCAGACAAGCACGTCGGGGACAATTAGTCAGTCAAGCACCTCGCTAGCGGCGCTTGATAACCTACAAATCTGTTCTTTACGCATCCCGTGTTACACATTACAATAAGCCTATGAGGGTACACAATCCATTCTTCCATCGCGGTGCAATCCGACAATCAAAAGATTTCTTTGGTCGGAAAGCAGAAATACAAGAGATATTGGGACTTCTCCACAACGGGCAGAGTGTTTCGCTGATTGGTGCCAGACGCATCGGCAAGAGCTCACTACTGCTGCACCTATGCCGGCCTGAAGCAAAGGAAAACGTCGGCAAGGATTTCCGAACAGTCTTCGTCAATGTCGATTGTCAGGAACTCGGCGGATCCCCGGCGGAGGAAGTCTATGAGACATTCCTGATCGGCCTTCTGGATGCCGCCGATGCAGAGGGGATAGATATCGAGCGGGTACAGCACAATCCGGGCACCTATCGGGCACTAGACCGTGCGCTGCACCAGATCAGCCGTAAACATGTCATACCTATCATGCTTTTGGATGAGTTTGAACTCCTGGCGGCCAATCAGAATTTGACCCCATATTTCTTTGCCCGGTTGAGGGGGCTGACCACTAAGTATGGTCTAGCCTACCTGACCGCCAGCCAGAGGCCTCTGTTCTCCATCACGGCTGAGGAAGAAATTCTGAGCTCTCCCTTCTTCAACATATTTGTGACTTTGGCGCTGGGATTGTTCACTCATGTTGAGGCTGAAGCGCTGCTTCTGGCGCGCCTGACTGACAGTGATATTCATTTCTCCGATGATCTCATTGCCTATCTCATCTTCCTAGTCGGCCCAAACCCCTTTTTCCTGCATATCGCGGGCTATCACGCCTTCCAAATGCTGGCTCAGGGAAGACAGCTGGAAACCGAATCGGACTTCTCCCAGCTGGACGGCCCCATAGAGATCGAAGCCGGCTCCCACCTGGCCTACCTCTGGCAGAATCTGACATCTGTGGAGCAATATGCACTGGCAATTGCCGACGGACCTATCGATTCGCTGCGTTTGCTAGAACAGCAGTGCCTCCTGCAAGAACATGATGGCGCCTACGAATACACCAGTGAGATACTGCGCCGTTTCGTACGCAGACAAGAAGTGAACGGTTTGATTCAAGCCGGCCCATTTGTCATCGATGAACAGCGGCATCAAGTTTGGGCAAATGGTCATGATATGGGCCTGACGACGTCGCAGTTCAGTATCTTGACCCGGCTCTGCCAGCACGCCGGGCAAGTGGTCCACGGCGATGATCTGGAAACTGCCGTTTGGGGAGATGTCCTTGTTAATGATCCAGATCGCTTGAAAACCCTCATCAAACGGCTCCGCCGTGCCATTGTCCCCTATGACACCTGGATTATCAGCGAAAGAGGGGTCGGATATGCACTGCGTTCCCCAGACTAGTCCCCATACTCTACGCTTTTCAACGAATCTCGAGCTGAACGTGACGTGTGGAACTCGCGAGTAAGCATGAAATCGCATAGATCCAGCCCATCAGCAGCTGCCCGGACGCTGCAAGCCGGCGTTGGCTGGATTCGTCGTCTACTGATTCTCACAGCCCTGCTCACCGGGTTGCTTCAGAGCAAAGATTCTGCCTCCGCTCAATCACAATCTCCCAACTACTGGCAATATCCTGCGTCAGAAAGGCTGCGCTTCAGCAAGACCATCGATCTAGATTTCGACGGCGTAGACGAATTTCTAATCGCTGACGAAAACGGCAAACTGGATCTACTAAACTCCAACGGGACACTGCGCTGGAGTTTCGCGGTTGGCGAGCCCGTGCTGTCGATGAACACACTTGTCGTCACTCAATCCCCACAGCCAGAAATGGGGATCATCATTGGTACCCGCAATTACCTGACCTTGCTGTCCAATGAAGGCCAGAAGCTGTGGGATACTGCAATCATGGCCTTTCCTATCCCACCCTCTCGATTTGCCGGCCCATCGCGGGAATCGGAGGATAGTTGGATGACACAGTTTGAGGCGCTGCCAATTGATCTGGCTGCGCTTGATTCTGATATGGACGGCAACGACGAAATCGCAGTCTTGCTAGACTCTGGACAAGTCCGTCTTTATGATCGGGAAGGTTCTTTGATTTGGCGCTACGTGCCAACTGACATAGTGAGCAGAGACGGGCGACCGTCGATGGCTGTGGGAGACTTGAACGGCGACGGGATCCAAGAAATCGCGCTGGGCCTCTTCGATCAACGCCTGAGGTTCAGCCAATTGATGGTGATTGACAGCAGCGGCGCTGCCATGTGGGAACAAGCGCAGTCGATATCTGGGCGAATCGCGGTGCTGACGTTGGTTTCCTTTGCAGACTCACCGAATACGTATATCGCGGTAGCCAATAACCTGGGTCAGATCAGCCTGTTCCAAAGCGATCGGCAGCGACTTTGGCAGCGAACGCTGAACAAACCGATCACCAGTGTGTTAGCCGCCGATCTGTCGGACGAGACAGGTCTAGTGGTAGGTACCAGGGTTGGTACCGTCACCGCTTTTAGCGAAGAAGGACGGCGTGTTTGGACGCGCTACCTTTCCGCCGAGGCAAATCAAGCAGTTCTAGCCCTCTCAGCCACCCCAAGTCACCCAACTGAGAACCAGCCGGCGCTTTCGGTCATTCTAGAATCGTCAAAAGGGCCGGATGAACCATCAGACGCCATACTGCTTTCTGGCGGTGGGCGAATTCTGTATTCATTCCCGGCCGTGGATACGATTGGCCTCAGCCAGCTTACCGATATTAATCGGGATGGAAGCAGCGAGCTGCTGCTGGTTCGCTTCGCCCAGGTGGAATTAATCGGCCTAGGCCTGGGGGCAAGTGAGACGGCTCTGGGGTGGGATTACAACCTGTTTAGCAGACCCCGTTCGGTGCTGGTGATCGACCTGGATCAAGATGGAACCGATGAACTGATCATTGGCACTCAAGATGGCCGCATACACAGCATCGACAGTGAAAAGTCAATCCGTTGGCTTCACTCCCCTGGAGGGGCCATCACCCACCTGGCCGTCTTCAACAGCTCGACTCCCGCGCCTCCGGAGATTGTTGCTATCCGAAACAGCAGTACCACCGGATTGGAAGGATCGGTGTCTTACGAGAGTTGGATTGACCTTAGGCAAGCCAACGGTAAACAGAGCTGGGAACAGCGGCTGACGACGCCAATTACTGTGCTGGCTGTGGGAGACCTGAACGGCCACACAAGAAATGAGATTGTAGTTGGCACTAGTGATGGTGACGTATTGGTATACAGCGCCTCTGGCACGCCATTGTGGCAAAGCCGCATCAACGGCGCCGTGAGGCATCTGCTCATCTTGGAAGACAGCGAGAGTGGCGCACCGGTCTTGGTAGCCGCCACGCGCAATCAGGTCTACGTTCTCGCCCGTAACGAATCACCCTACCGGATAGCCGCCTCGACCCATGACATCTACAGTATCATCGGCAGCGGACAGTCGAGCAGCACCGGGCATGATTCGATGATCATCCTGAGCGCCGACGGCAGTATCCAAAAGCGGACGGCATCTCGGGGCTATCGTCTGCCCCAATGGCGACTAGAACTTGGCGCCAGCCCAACAGCGAATTTGCCGGCCAGCGAAGCTGTAGAAGAAGCGTTCGAGCAGCGTTCCGAGGAATCTCTCATTGTCGCCACGGATAGAGCGCAGCTGCTGCATCTGAACCTGGAGAACAACCAACCAGTAATCTCGTGGACTCTGAACGGATTGCCGCGGGCAAAGAGCCTTTATTGGAGCGATCTTGATGGAGATACCTTGTCAGAAATCGCGGTCGGCACCGAGGACGGACGCGTGGAAATGTATAAGATCCGGCCAAATCTAGATCCTCAGCTTATGACTGATTTGGATTTGTCCAGTGGGGTCTTCGCATTGACAGCCCTGCAGCGCCAAAGCGAGCCGAGGTCGGATCTGGTTGCCATTGCAGACAACGGACTGGTGCAGCTGTTTCGTACGCAGGAGAATTGGCCGCCGCTGCTGACAGACCCGCAAGTTGATGTCACAGAAAACCAGTACAGCATTGTGATTACGGTAAGCGATATCGAAAACGATGAGGTCACCGTTGAGCTGGAAATCTATAATTCGGAAACAGGTGTTTGGGAATCGCAATCAGTGAAACGGCTGAGCAACGGCTCTGGTACGCTATTCTGGCTGGTGGATCACCCACTTTCCAGCACCGATGGGGTCAGCTACAGGTTCCGATATTCCGACGGTTTTCACACCGGAACTGTCACTCCGCCGCTTGGACCGATTCCTCCGTTGGTCCAAACCACCGTCGATTTGTCACCGCAAGCTATGGGCCTGATCAGCCTGGCTGCGGCTATCTTGATGGTAATCGTCCTGAGGCAGTCCCAGCTGCCTGCCGCCCAAGCCCGCCGTTTCTACCGTCGCATCCGGCAGCAGCCGCCGCTTTCCCTTTCTTTGCTGGAGATCAAGTACACCACCATCAGTCAATCGCCTGACTTCCTACTTTATCTAGCCAACCAGGCGCGAAAACATGATGATGGTTTGATCGCCGGCCTGGCGGACGGCCTGTTCCTATTAACAGGCCAGCCCCATGCGGGGTTACCCATCATTCTTGAAGCGTTAGCCAATGCTGCGGAAAACAATCCCCCGTGGTTATCCCTAGACCGGTGGCAGCTGACCCATAAAGTAGGACAACTGCTGCTGGAAGCGCCCTCAGTCACTGAGCTGACGCTGCTTCGACCGCAGTTGGTGCAGCTGCTGAGTGAACTTGACGAAAGCGATAATTGGTCGCCGGTGCTTGACGCGCTTCTGCCTGTGATGACCAATCTGAGGGATAGTGAACGCGTTGACACCATCGATGATCGTCTGGTCTACCTCAATGAAGCCGCGTTTCTGCTCGCTCAACTGGAAACCAATCTCACCGAATTCTCGGCCAAGATCGACAAGACGTTGGTTGCCGCGATTTCTGAACGATGGTCAGCCTTGGTCAGCGCTGAAATCGAAGACTTACGAGGGCGCGCCGAATTGGAGATTACCTTGAAAACGCGGCGTTTGGTCCCATCTGAAGAGACAAGCGTTGTCCTGGAGATCCGAAATTCGGGGCGCGCTTCGGCTGAAAATCTGTTTGCCCAGCTGGACGAAGATCCGGCCTATATTAACAAAAGCGAACCACAGATCGTCCGGCTGCTGCCTCCGGGACGGACCAGGCAGATCAGCTTCACTATCAGCCCGCAGGTCTCGGATCGGTTTCGAATCAGCCTGACCGCCACCTACAATGACCGCAATCCTCAAGAAAAGACGGTGGCGTTTGGTGACATGGTGCACCTATTACCTCCTGCCCGCGACTTCCACACCATTCCTAACCCCTACCTCCCCGGCACCCCCTTGAGGCGCAACAGCCCCGTCTTTTATGGGAGGCAGGAGCTGTTCACTTTCATTGCTGAGAACGCCGGCGACCTGACTCAGCGGAACGTGCTTATCCTGGTGGGAGAAAGGCGAACCGGCAAGACTTCCGTCTTGCTGAGACTTGACGAACATCTACCCGAACATTTGCTGTCTGTCTATATTGACTGCCAATCTCTTGGCGTGGTCGCTGGTATGCCCGCTTTTCTTCACGATTTGTCCTGGTATATCGCGGACGCGCTGGCATTGCGCGGCATCGAAATCGATGTGCCGGAGCCGACCGCTTGGCAGAAGAACCCTACCGGCCTATTCCAGCGGCATTTCCTACCAAAGGTCCACTCACTGCTTCCCCCTGGTACCAACCTACTTCTGGTCTTTGATGAATTCGAAGCGTTCGAGAATATGGTGGATGATAAGATACTGCCGCCTACCCTCTTCCCCTATCTTCGCCATCTGATGCAGCACAGCCAGGGGCTGAGCTTTGTCTTTGTAGGTACCAGAAGATTAGAGGAGATGAGCGCCGATTATTGGTCGGTTCTGTTCAATATCGCTCTGTACCGGAAGATTGGATACCTCAGCGATGAGTCGGCAACACAGCTCATATGCGACCCGGTTAAGCCGAATCTGACCTATGATGACCTGGCCCTGGACAAGATACTGCGGGTTACGACCGGCCACCCCTATTTCATTCAGCTGGTCTGCTATACCCTGGTAAAGCGAGCTAACGCACAGCGCAGTACTTATGCCACCATTTCAGACGTGAACGCAGCGCTGGACGAGATGCTTCGCCTGGGTGAAGTTCATTTCGCTTATTTATGGCAGCGTTCTACCAGCCTCGAGCGAACTTTGCTGACCGCTATGGCCCATCTGATGGATCGGGATCAGCCGTTCCGCCCCTCAGATATCATTCAATATCTGCAGCCGTACAGCATTCACTTGAATCCAACGGAAGTGACCGAAGCCCTTACACACCTGGTGGAACGCGACATTCTGCGTGAGATGACCCATGAGGCCACCCTGCTGTATGAACTCAAGATTGGTTTGGTCGGCCTGTGGATCGCCCGCTACAAGAGCCTGAGCACACTGCTGACTGAAAATGGGGACGCGCGGGCAGCAGCGGTGTCCTCAAAAGGGCAGCATCAGCCCTGACCGGCAGCCGCCGCTACCCTGGAAGCTCTTTGGGACGCCATACGTTAATCAGCCGTCCTTCACTCCCCTCGTCCATGTCCCCCCACGAGCTAATGGGCAGCTCGATGTGAGCCAGAGCAGCCGTGGGCATAGACTCGAAACTGCCAGTCAATTCCTCGACAAGTTCCTCCATGCCGGGATTATGGCTCACCAACATGACACAGTTGATCTGATCGGAAAGCCGTCGCAGCTCCTCAACATAGGTCTCAAACCCTGCATGATATAGGTGCCGAGTATAGTTAATTTCACCCTGGAAATCGGCCGCCAAAGCGGCTGCCTCAGCGGTGGCCGATGCCCTTTCCGCGGTTGAGGAAATGATCAACTCTGGTACCAGGTCGTTGTGAAGCAGATGTCTACCCATGCGAGGGGCGTCCTGCTGCCCCCGCGAGTTGAGGGGCCTATCATGGTCGGCCAACCTGGTATTCTTCCAGCTTGATTTGGCATGTCTTAGGAGCAACAGCGTCTTCATCTTTTAGTTACCCTCCACACTCAAAATCGGATATCTACTCTATCGTAACCCAGCAGCGGCAGGGAACGCAACCAAGATCTGCTTGACAAGGTGTATCATTCACACTATTATATTAGTGTGAATGATACACTAATTGGAGGGCTTATGATCAATCAAGCCGTGGTTATCGGCAGGTCGCATAGAATCATGCAGCAGAATTGCCAGGATTTCTCGATCACCAGGGAACTGCAGCCAGGCCTCGCTTTTGGCGTCGTGCTGGATGGCTGCGGCAGCAAATATCGAGGCAGGGAACGATCTATCCCTTCTAACAATGAGGTCGGCTCTAAACTGCTGGGCCAATTTGCGGATGCCTACTTGAGTCAATCGCTTTCAAACCTCATCGTCAATAGTCGTTTCGGGCGCCCAGCTTTGTTGGAACTGATCAACGGGCTTTATTCCGGCACCCTAGACCTTTTGGCAGAAGTAGTCAAATCAATCCCCTTTGCCGACGAGGCGGCCCGTGTCGAATTTGTGGCCACCCATCTGCTCAGCACAGTGCTTGGCTTTGTGATCACCCCAGATGCGGGGGCATTTTTTGGATTAGGGGATGGTTTTCTGTGCCAAAACAGCCAGATCACTCGTCTGGAATCACAAAATCAGCCTGACTACCTCGCCTACCGGCTGGTAGACGGTGACTTGAGCATGGGTTCGACCAGCGGGTTTCAAATAGAGATCATAGAAAACAGCAGCGAATGCAATTGGCTGGCAGTGGCTACCGATGGCTGGAATGAGTCGCTGGTTGGCATGCTTGAAACCCCTCGGCAGAAATTCTCGCTGCAGCGATGGGTTAACTGCCAGGCCCGGCAGCGGGGCCAATTCGAAGACGACGGGGCGGCAGCGGTTTGGTGGCGAGGTTGAGTGAAAATCAATTGAATTACCCTTCCCTTCTTTTCTAGCGAGGTCAAAGAATGGCCAGGCATATCTTTATCGACAGCAACCAGATCACCCTACCGGCTTCGCAGCTGATCCAGAGCGGTGGTGAGGGGTTGGTTTTTTCACTAGGCCGTAAGGCGGTGAAACTGTACCACCAACCCCAGAAGCTTCATCAGGACAAGCTCATTGATTGGGAGCGGCACGGCTACCGGACGCTGCTGCCGTCCCACGTGCTGGGGCCAGAGAAATTAGCCCTTGATGAACATGGCAGTGTGATAGGCTACCTGATGGCCCGCCTGCCGGAAGACAGCAAACCGTTAAAACAGCTTTCCACGCTCAATGCCTGGAAGGCACAGAAGCTGCTCAAGCGAGATGTGGCTTCCATTTTTCTGGCGGCCCATGCGGCGCTTACCCATCTGCACCAGATTGGATTGATCGTAGGCGACCTGAATGATCAAAACATCTACAGCCCTCTACCGGCTGGCAGAGGGCGGGCCAACCAGCTCGGCATACAGTGGATTGACGTAGACAGCTTTCAGTTTGGCGGCCATCCGTGCCCGGTAGCGATGGAGGCTTTCCTGGATCCTTCGCTATACAGCATCAAAGATTTCAGTTTACAGCCTTGTTTTTCACGAGACAGCGATTGGTACGCCTTCCAGGTCATGCTGCTGAAAACGCTGCTCCTGGTACATCCATATGGGGGGTCTCACCATCAGCAGAAGTCACTGCGGGCGCGTGCCTCGGCGCAGACAAGCATCTTCAGCGGCAGCGTCACCTACCCCCAGCTGGCTCATCCCATAGAGTCGCTCACCGACGAAATACTCCACCACTTTTTTCAGGTATTTGAAGAAGGAAGACGGCTGCCGTTCCCTGCTCGGCTGCTTCACAATTATCAGTCGGCGCTGACAGCCTGTGCCCACTGCGGCTTTCAATATCCTGCGTCCAGGAAGAGCTGTCCCAACTGCAAGCGGCAGAGCCAAATCGTTCGACGGCCCAAAGCGATCCATGGTTCCGCTGCCCGCACGCTGCTGGACAGTGAGGGCACGATTGAAGCGGTTCACGTTGGGTCCGGCGGGAAGATCAGTGCCATCATTCGCAGTGGAGACCGCTACACGCTATTCCGCATGGATACCGCTGGAAGCCAGCATCAAGTTGGGCTTTTCGATGGGGGTGACGACTATCGGTTCGCCTTGTTCGGCGACAATCTGGTGGTAAACAGCGTTTCAGGCAGCCAATTACTGCTTCTCGACACCAGCAAGCAGGCGCTGAAACAGCTAGCCCTAATTGAGACCGCATCATTCAAGGGATCGGCTGTCTTCGCGACATCAGCGAACTATCTTTACCGGATCGCCGGCAGCTGGCTAATGCGCGGCAGCGTCCGCGACGGGAAATTGGTGGAAGATCCAATTTCAACGGTCCACAAGCAGCAGACACAGCTGTTTGCCTCGGCGCACAGTGACATGATCGGCGGCTTTCATCGGGTTTTCGCAGAATATCAATTCTTCATGATTAGCCCTGACGGAGTCTGCACGGAACTCGATGTCCCCCCACTGCTGCTAGGTGAAAGTGAGAAAGAAACAGTCATTTCCTTCGGCCATCGGTCGGCAGCGGTGCTCAGAGTTGTGATTAAGGAGGGGCGCAGCCGGCTTGATATCAATGAGTTCAATCTCAAGGGGCAACCGTTGCGGAGCTGCAGCATCAACCTGGAGTCGGAGGGGATGATCGGCCAGCTGCTGGAATCTTATCCCTATACCACTCAACCTGGTCTGCCGGCTCCCCCGTTTGTCTCTGTGCCCCTGGCGGCCGAGCTGGCCGGAAGTCGGATTGTTTCACACCCCCAGGGGCTGGTTCTACAAAATTCGCGGCGTCTTAGCTTCATCCCTTTGACGAAACAGGTATCATAAAGACACCTCTATCGAGATGTTTCAGAGCGAGACGCTTGACAAAGTGTTGTATTGACACTATACTATGCATACAGATTAAGTGTTTTGTTGACACTAATACCCAAGGAGAATATCATGACTCAACTTCCTAGCTTCTATGATTCAAATCGCATCGGCACGCTCTTTCATCCTGACATACCCGCCATTGCTGCTGATGCCGCAGCCTCGAATTTGAAGCCGGCCGTGGAAGACAACTTGAAGGTTCATCTGGTCATCATCGACATGCAGATAGATTTCTGCCACGACAGAGGGACGTTGAATGTACCTGGTTCGCTTGGCGATATCCGCCGCTTGATCGAGTTCATCTACGCCAATGCCGAGAAGATCACCAACATCAGCTGTTCTCTGGATTCCCATCTGCCGCATCAGATATTCCTCCCCAACTGGTGGGCAGATGCGGCTGGCAATCACCCCGCTCCGTTCACACTGATCACTTACGACGACATCAAGAGCGGGAAATGGCGCCCCTTGATCGCGCCGGTGCAGTCAACAAACTATGTCAAACAGCTGGAAGAGCAGGCCAAGAAACAGCTGACTATCTGGCCTTATCATGTGATGATCGGCAGCATCGGCAATGCGCTGGACCCGGAATTATGGTCGGCGATCATGTGGCACAGCCTGGCTCGAAAGACACAGCCGACCTGGCTGACCAAGGGAAGCATCCCGCTGACGGAGCATTATTCCATCATCCAGCCCGAGGTCCCGGTGCCAAATCACCCTCTAGGCGGCAAGAACAAGGCATTTCTGGACACCTTATCAGACGCAGATATCGTCCTGGTTGCCGGAGAAGCGGAAAGCCACTGTGTCTTGGAGACGGTTGAAGATCTTGTGGAGGATTTCAGCAATAAACCGTCAGCTTTGGAAAAGGTCTATTTCTTGCTGGACTGCACCTCGCCCGTGCAGCATCCAGAGATAGATTTTCACGCCATCGCCACCAAGCGGTTTGCGGAATTTGAACGGCAAGGGATCAACCTGATAAACAGCAACGATCCCATGCCCTTTTAGCTAAACCAAATCAGTCTGCAGCCGGCATATCTATCAGGAGAACTCAATGAGCAACAGAAACGGACTCGGAAACCTAGATAATCTCTTCAAATCCGCTAAAGATGACGGATTGACCGGGGACACCATGGATCTGGTGGTCTCAAACTTGAATGGACCTACCATGGCCGCAGCGGTCGGTGTCCCCCTAGACCAGCTGGCGACCAATGAAGTCACCCTGGCAATGAACATCATAGATATGAGCGGCTCGATGAACCGGCATGCCGGTGACTTGACACAAGCTTACAACCAGGAATATCTCAATGCGATGGCTGGTTCCACGGCTGCAGATGACATCATGGTCAGCACCGTCCTGTTCAACCGGCGGGTGGAGCTATTTCACGGCTATGTGCCACTGAATGATGCCCCGCCCCTTGATCACACAGTCTATCGGCCGGACAATTTGACCGCGCTCTACGATGCCGTCGCTGCCGGCCTGACAAACATGGTCCTGTATGCGCAGCAGCTTCGGCAGAGTGGGGTCATGGTTCGATGCATCGTCATCGTCTATTCGGACGGCGCCGATAACAGTTCACGACAGCGGGCAGCGGATATCCGCCGGGCTTCTCAAGAACTCTTGCGCCACGAGATGTACACGCTGGCTTATGTGGGCTTCCGTTCAGGCGGTATCAGCGACCTTGAGCTCAGGAAATTAGCCGATGCCATCGGGTTCCCAGACATCCTGACAGCCGGGCTCAATCAACAGGAACTGCGCCGGATTTTCCATCTGCTGTCTGTGTCCACTATCAGCGTCAGCCAGCGACGAACGGCACGCAGCGGGCTGTTCAACTAGAAGAGACCGTTGGGACAGGGAGATCTTCTCGATGCGACAAGCTGGTAGAAGACGCTGTCGCTTCAGCCAGAAGATCTCCCTAGCCCAGGTACAAGAAGCCGCAAGAAGCTAAAGGCAAGGCGGCCAAAGTTGGGCAGGCCGCTGCCACAGCCACAGATCATTCACCGAGGAGAACACCACCATGCTAATTTCAATCAGCACCCTAGCCATCACCATTTTCATCGCTTTCGTTCTTGGCATGTTAACTGCCTTCATTATGATGATGAACGCCATGGCTCGGATGAAGAAATGAAAAAGGGACACAAGGCTTCAAGCCTGTGTCCCTTTTGATAGGATACGAAATCAGTTAAAGCTTACAGCTCTTCAGCCGAGTGGATAATCTTACCAACCAGCCCGTACTCGAGGGCTTCATTTGCAGACATCCAGAAGTTTCGGTCGGTATCTTTTTCCACTTT
>JAHEEY010000388.1 GCA_024640485.1 Chloroflexota bacterium
ACGAATCGGCAGCGCTGATTTCCAATACCTTGAGGGCTACCTGGCAGCCCAGTTCGGCCCCGCCGAAAGTAGAAACATGGATGAAGGGATGGGGTTGAAAAATGGACTCATATTCGGACTTGAAGCAGGTGGCGGTAATAGGGTAGATGCCCCCAGACAGCCCTTTGCCGGTGACCAGGATATCGGGCACCACCTGGAAATGCTCGATCCCCCATAACTTGCCGGTACGTCCCAGTCCAGTCTGAATCTCGTCGATGAGCATCAGCAGTTGGTGCTGGTCGCAAAGATCGCGGACTTGAGCCAGGTAGCCGGGTTCAGGCAGCAGAATGCCGTTGGTGGCGGGCACGGTCTCCAGGATGATTGCCGCGGTATCGTCATTGATGGCAGCTGACAGAGCGGAGATGTCGTTGAATGGGATCTGTCGGAATCCGGGCGGCTGCCTGCCGAAGGGCGCCCGGTACTGCTCGTCACCAGTGGCCAACGCCAGTCCAGTGTGTCCGTGGTATCCGCCTTTGGCGGAAAGGATTAGCTGCCTTCCGGTGACGGCGCGGGCCACTTTGATAGCCAGGTCGACCGCTTCGCCGCCGCTGACATTGAATACCGAATAACTGAGGTCGCCGGGAAGGAGCCCGGCCAACTTTTCGGCGAGTGCCGCTCTGTGACTGCTGATCAGGTGGTGGTTGCCGATGTCCAGGCGGCCCAAGCTGTGGACTAGGCTTTGGATGATTTCGGGGTGGCGATGGCCGAGATTGAAGACACCGCCATTGCAATGACAATCGATCAGTTTCTTGTCGCCGGCAAGATCCCAGAGATAGGGGCCCTGGCGGCGACCGAGAACGAAATCGATCCCGGCCTGGCGGAAGAATTCTACTTTGCCTGAAGAGACGTGCCTGGCGAAGCGATCCATGACAGCCTCTTTTCCGACCAATAATTCCTCACTCATGTGATTCTCCCTCGATCGTACTTGATCGGTCTACTGGAAAAGCATTCTGGTCAGATGGAGCGGGCCGAGATCGGCTTCGGGATGGCAACTCTCCCTTTGTCAATTATCCCGTTCATACGAATGGTCACAC
This sequence comes from Chloroflexota bacterium, assembly GCA_024640485.1. Lineage (GTDB taxonomy): Bacteria > Chloroflexota > Anaerolineae > Promineifilales > Promineifilaceae > JAHEEY01. The sequence goes on from JAHEEY010000388.1 coordinate 1,074, forward strand.
CCAGTGCCAGGAAAAGGGAAAGGAGATAGAAGATGCCGTAGATGGTCATGAAGCGTGAATCCTTCAGAAACACGAGGGCGGTGAAGACGATGAACAACAGACCCTGAAGTATTGTCCACATCCGCAGCCTAGCCTGGAACTGACTGCCAGATCGGGCATGCCGGGCAGCGGCACCCAGGGTCCCGAAAAATAGGGCGAAGGCGAGGAATTCAGCGGGCATCATCAGTTGGCTCCACCATTCCGGTGGGGAGGTGTTTGACCACAGATTGATCCAGGGAGACAGGGGCCAAAGGATTTGGACGCCGTTGAACCAGATCAGCAGATCGAAGAGGATGTGAAGCGCCACACCCAGTCCCAAACCGAGGCCGAGGTTGGCCCATTTCGGGCGCGCCAACAGCGCCCCGGCAAGATAGCCCAACACGATGATCGCAAGTGCGGTGAAGAGTGAGTGGCTGAAGGTGCGATGCAGCCCTTCGGCGGCAGCGCCGGTCAAGGTGGCGACCGCCACAAGTAGGTTGTCCAGGTCGGGTATCAGGTTTCCAAGAACAATGCCAAGCATCAACCATCGACGCCCTGGCATCCAACGGCGCAGCAATAAGCCGGCCAAACCGTGTAATCCTGCTTGTGCCATCGAAAAATCCCCCTCATTCTGGTCACTCTGCCGGTGGAGACCAGGAAGCAGAGGTCGAGTGGCCCAGACGCTAGATTGTAGGAAGCCGAATTGCGATGATAGTTCCCAAGAAGGTCGGCAAAGACATTATATCATACGGATGGCTATCGAAAGCGAGGGCAATGACTGTCTGCCTGGCGCACTGTCCCAAGCGAGTCGCTGGTAGGTGGGGATCGAAGTACGACTCACTAATTCTGAGCAGTTGGCGTGGTTTTGGCGGGCGAGGGGGTCGTCAGGCCGTTTTTTTGTTTAGGCGTTGGGGTTTGCGGCGCGGCGAACCCCAAGGTGAGAGGTGAGGCTGTCAACCGCATCTTGAGGCAAGATCAAAGGTCAAGGTAGATCAGTTTCTCCCATCAGGTAGCGGTCGCATTCTCTGGCAGCGCCGCGGCCTTCATTGATGGCCCAGACGACCAGGCTCTGGCCTCGACGGGCATCGCCAGCAGCGAATACGCCGTCAATGTTGGTGTTGAAGGTGCCGTAGGCAGCCTTGGCATTAGAACGGCCGTCTTGTTCGACAGCGAGCTGCGCCAGGAGCCCGTCCTCAGGACCGAGGAAGCCCATGGCCAGCAGTACCAGCTGGGCAGGCCAAACTTTTTCAGTGCCCGGGATCTCCCGCATAGCGGGGCGACCGGAACCGCCGGGGCTGACGACCCAATCCACCTCGATGGTATGGACCTCCTGGAGCTGCCCCTTCTCATCCCCGATAAATTCTTTGGTGAGCACACCGTAGCGGCGGGGGTCGCTGCCGTAGAGAGCGGCCGCTTCTTCCTGGCCGTAGTCTAGTTTGTACACCTTGGGCCATTGGGGCCAGGGGTTGTCAGGCGCTCGGTTCAAGGGCGGCTGGGGCATAATCTCGAACTGGGCCAGGCTGCGGCATTGGTGGCGTATCGCCGTGGCGACACAATCTGTGCCGGTATCGCCGCCGCCAATGACGATGACGTCCTTGCCAGCCGCTGAAATGAATTCGCCATCGGCCAAGTTGGCGTTGAGCAGGCTTTCGGTGTTGGCCTGAAGAAAGTCGACGGCGAACTGAATGCCGGAAAGGGAGGCGCCGGGTACCGGCAGGTTCCGGGGGCGGGTGGCGCCGGTGCACAAGACCAGCGCATCGAAATCCGAAGTCATCCTGCCGGCGGGAATGTCCCTGCCGATTTCGACCCCAGTGACAAAGGTGATGCCTTCAGCGGCCATCAGGCCGATTCGACGGTCGACGATGTGTTTCTCCAGTTTCATATTGGGGATACCGTAGGTAAGCAGGCCGCCAATCCGATCGGCTCGTTCAAAGACGGTGACTGCGTGACCGGCGCGGTTCAATTGGTCGGCACAGGCCAGTCCAGCGGGACCTGAGCCGACAATGGCGACTTTCTTGCCGGTGCGCGTCTGCGGCGGCTGGGCGGTGATCCAACCTTCGGAAAACCCTTTTTCAATGATGGCGTATTCAATGTTCTTGATAGTTACCGGCGGCGCATCCAACCCCAGGGTACAAGAGGCTTCACAGGGAGCCGGGCAAACGCGACCGGTAAACTCAGGGAAGTTGTTGGTCTTCATCAGCCGGTCCAGCGCTTCCTGCCAACGCCCGCGGTAAACCAGGTCGTTCCACTCCGGGATGAGATTGTTGATCGGACAGCCGGAAGAAGCGCCTTGGTAAGAGCTGCTCTTATGGCAGAACGGCACCCCGCAATCCATACAGCGGGCCCCTTGATCTTTAAGGCCGGAATCGGTCAACGGGATCTGGAGCGGAAGCCAATCGCGGATGCGCTGCTCTGGCGGACGCAAAGCAGGGGTTTCTCGGGTAAATTCCAGGAATCCGGTTGGTTTTGCCATCTTCTCTTCCCTCTTCGAAGCCACGACATGGACATGCGCCCATTCGGGTCCCTTTAAATGATCTTGGCCGCGGCTGCCTGGTCGCGACTGGCGAGAAAGGCAGCCATGACCGCCTCTTCTCCGCTCATCCCTTGGGATTCCATCTCAGCCACAGAGGCGAGCGCTCGCTGATAATCTTTGGGCATCACTTTGACAAATAGGGCGACTGATTCCCCCCAGGTGCGCAACAGCGCCGCCGCCTGACTGCTGCCGGTTTGCTCAAGGTGGGACTGAACCAGTTGGCGCAGTTCCATCTGCTCTTTGGGATCCTCAACAGGCCCCAAAGAGACCATCGCTTGATTGCAGCGCTGGTCGAAGTCGCCGCTCTGGTCCAGTACATAGGCGGTGCCCCCAGACATGCCAGCGGCGAAGTTGCGCCCGGTGGACCCCAATATCAGCACGCGCCCGCCGGTCATGTATTCGCAGCCGTGATCCCCGACCCCTTCCACAACCGCGGTGGCACCGCTGTTGCGGACGCAGAATCGTTCGCCAGCGATGCCGTTGATATATGCTTCACCGGAAGTGGCCCCATACAAGGCGACATTGCCGATGATGATGTTGTCTTCCGGTACAAAGGTGGCCTGGCGGGGTGGATGGACCGCGATCTTGCCGCCGGATAACCCCTTGCCGAGGTAATCGTTGGCATCCCCTTCAAGGAGCATGGTTAACCCGGCGGGAATGAAGGCGCCGAAGCTTTGACCAGCAGAGCCCTGGAAATGCAGCCTGATGGTATCGTCAGGAAGCCCTGCGGCACCGTGGCGCCGGGTGATCTGACTGCCGACCATGGTGCCGACAACGCGGTCCGTGTTCTTGATTGGGAGAGTGTGGGAGACCGGCAGCCCTTGCTCTAAAGCGGGGCGGCACAGCCGCAGCAGGGTGCGGCTGTCGAGAGCGTTCTCCAGCCCATGATCTTGGACGGTCTGGCAGTACCGCCCAGAGTTGGTTTCCGGCTG
>JAHEEY010000044.1 GCA_024640485.1 Chloroflexota bacterium
TTTCGCTGCCGTCAGAAATCCATGCCGCTGCTTCCGCATCTTTCTGATAGCTGCGCGAAATGACACGAACTTCGTCGGCGACCATAAAGACCGAATAGAACCCCACCCCAAATTGGCCGATTACGTCGCTCGGGTCCAGCTCGGCATCTTCACTCAGTTTCTTCAGGAACTCCTTGGCGCCTGATTGAGCAATGGTGCCAAGATTCTGCACCAACTCATCACTGGTCATGCCAACACCGGAGTCCTTGATAATGAATGTCTTCGGCTCGCCTTCCTTTCCTTCGATTACATCAATGTGAATAGCCAGCTCCGCGTCTGCATCTACAACGTCCCGATTAGTCAACATCTCGAACTGAATTCGAGTCAGCGCATCAGATGCATTGGAGACCAGTTCGCGGAGAAAGATATCCTGATCCTTGTATAGTGAATGTATCAGAATCTGCAGCAGCTGCTTCACTTCGGTCTTGAAAGTGTGTGTGTGCGGTCCTGTTTGTTCGTTCGTACTCATACTTACCTTACCTCATAGAAAATTATGACGGTGCTATGATATCTTGATTTTGTTAGAGCAACGTAAAAATGGGCGCGCGAGTTGAGGGCTAAGAGGAAGACTTTCTTCTGCCGTAATGGCTCCGAATCCCCCATCAGATCGGGCCCACATTAACCAGCCAGGCGACCGTCAAGTTCCAAAGCTTCCGCTGATGCCTGCATAGCAGTCAGAACGTTGCCAATGTGTTCCCAAAGGTCCAGACTGCCGTCAAAACAGATGCGGCTGAAATCAGCGGTGACCTCGGTCACGTGATCGCGGTCCACGCCAGCGGCAAACCGTCTATCCTTCCACTTCTTGCGTATAGACTTCAGCTGAACTTCAGCGATGTTCTTTGATGGCCGAACCAATGTGGTGGCAATAATCAGGCCGGTGATTTCATCACATGCCAGAAGCGCGAAGTCGACCGGCTTCTCTCGTTCTACACCGGTGCCTTCCGTGTAGTGCGACAAGATGATCCGGATGGTCTCTTCATCCCATCCCCGCTGCCTCAAGATCTCAGATCCCTTCATAGGATGCTGGTCAAGATCCGGATGAATCTCCCAGTCAAAATCGTGCAGAATCCCTACAATTCCCCAATATGCTCCGGCCCCGTCGACGTCTAATCTTTCACCATAGTAACGCATCGCGGCCGACACTGACAGCATGTGTCGTCTCAGACCAACGTCAGAGACATATTCACAAACCAGATCCCAGGCAGATTGAAAATCCATAAGAACAGCGCACCTCTTCCGGGCTATGTGTCACATCGAAAATCCCCATTGGGCAGAAGAAAGTCTCTACCCAATGGGGATCAAAGAAGCCCACCTATTTCTTTGCGCCGCAGGTGCAGCCGCCATTCTCATTGCGGGAGCAGCCGCCTTCGGCTTTCTTCTGCAGCGCTTCCAGCTCTTCAAGTGGTTCAATCTCGTGACGGAACACCTCGTGTCGTTCATCGTCCACCTGGACGATCACCGATTCACGCAGTACCCGCACATCCCTTACCCTGCCAACGCCATAGGGCGTACCTATCCGTTTCCCTGGCTTGGGCAGTGTTTTCTTGGCATCGACATACTGCTGATATTCGAACACCAAACAGCATCTCAGCCGTCCGCACATGCCGGTGATTTCCTGAGGGCTGAGGGAGATCCCTTGCGCTTTCGCCATCCGAATCGAGACGGGGCTGAATTCTGTTAGGAAAGTGGAACAACAGCGCGGCGCGCCGCAGGCACCATAGCCGCCAAGGATTTTAGCGACGTCCCGGGGGCCCACCAACCGCATCTCGATTCGAGCCCGGAAGCTCTTCCGTAGTTCAGACTGCAGATCCTGGATGCGCAGTTTCTTGTTTTCGGTGGTGTAGTGGATCGTCAGCCATTCCCCATCAAAACTGTACTCAGCCTTGACGAATTTGGCGTCTCGTAAATTGAGCGCGCTGGCTTTCTCACGGCAGCTGATCAGGGCATCGAGCTCTTTGCTCTCCCACACCTGTTTCATCACCATATCCCGCGGATTTGCTTTGCGCTCTACAGGGCGAATGCCCTTTATCTGATGGATTTCCTCGGCATTAACAAATGCCATCACTTGCCCAAGGTGACGTCCTCTTCTGGTCTCAACAATTACATGGTCCCCCGGCTCTATGTCGGTGTGCTCCTCTACGCTGAAATGGTAGAGCTTGCCCAATTTCTGGAACCGCACACCAACGTAAGATGATTTTTCAACTACTGTTTTGCTCATCATACATCTCCGGTCCGCCTTGCTTGAATTGACTGACGAATTGTGGCAACTCAATCAGCCATTAAGAGTTAGCCAATCATCTGAATAGGAATGAAGTTAGATGTCTGGCTCTGGATAGTTAGAATACTTACGCGAGCGGCAACGTCGCGTGCAAACCCCAGCAGCGCTTTCGCCGCTTCTGAATTTGGGAATGCCACTAGAATCGGCTCTCCGCTGTCGCCGCCAATACGTATTTGAGCGTCCAACGGGATCGCGCCATGATAATGAACGTCGCAAGATTCAGCCAATTGCTTGCCTGCACCTGTACCAAACAGCTCGCCGCTCATATTTTCAACAATACCAAGAATTGGCACTTCCAGCTTCTCGAACATTTTCAGGCCGCGCAGCGCGTCAGAGGCGGCAACCTGCATCGGCTGGGTCACCACAACCGCGCCTGTTATCGGCAGCACCTGTGCCAATGTCAGCTGCGTGTCGCCTGTGCCGGGAGGCAGATCAATGACCAGGTAGTCAAGTTCACCCCATTCCACGTCGTTCAACAACTGTCGAATGGCACTGTGAAGCATAGGGCCGCGCCAAATCAACGCCTGATCTGGTTTCACCAGAAATGCCATTGAGACTACCTTGACCCCGAAGCGCTCAGCCGGCACCATCTTGCGGTTGCGCGGCGGCGGCATTTTGTCCAGCCCCATCATCATGGGCACATTTGGTCCCAGGATGTCAGCATCCAGAAGCCCGACCTTGGCGCCCTCGCTGGCCAGCGCGATCGCCAGATTCACGGCGATGGTCGTCTTGCCGACACCACCCTTACCGCTGGAAACGGCAATCGTACTGCGAAACTGCTGAGCCGATTGTTCACGTATCCGCTGGTCAAAGGGTACATCCGCGTCAAACTTGATCGCTATTTCGCCAATGCCATCCACCTGTGCAAGCGCGGCGCGAGCATCGCTTTCCATCTTCCCCTTTAGCGGGCAAGCCGGTGTCGTGAGCATGATAGTGAAGGAAATGTCGTGATCGGCGATTTCCAAATTGCGGATCATCTTCAGAGAAACCAGATCTCGGTTCAGATCTGGATCCATTACGGTCGCCAGCGCGGCCATGACCGCATCTTCCATGTTTCCCCCACCTTCGATCTTCTTCTTTCCAAACATCATTTACTATTCAATTCCAGGGCAGTCGTGCCCTAAACAGAATGAGTTCACTCTTTTCAGAATGAACTCATTCTCTAATCAAAAACGAATTGCCTTCAGCCAAAGAATGTATCTTTCAATCGATGACAGGTAAGTGCAAGCCGTTCATCGTTACTGGTTTCTACCACATTATACAACAGCAGTGACAGTTGTCTCTGCCGAGAACAGCAAGACGCCTAATAGAGGACACCTTGATACTGAAGCTGCCTTAACTTGGCCGCCTCGATGCGCTCTTCCTGTTCCGGCTCGTCGCCGGCATCTCTTCCACGGCTCTTCTTCTTGCTCTTGGAAAGCTGAGTGAACTCACGGGCCGCCAGCTCTGCGTCCGCGCGCTTCGGGGCGATGCTTCGCCAGTAGCTGATCGGCTTGCTGAGCCGTTCCTTGTCGTGGATGTGGGCTGTGGTGCGATCATAGCTGGCCAATTCGTAGTCATGGTCCATCTTGATGGCATCAAACGGGCAAAATTCAGCGCATAGGCCGCAGTTCATGCAGATGTCAATATCAATGAAGAATTTTTCCGGCTCAGGTTTCGGCCGGCCGTTTGGCTGCTTGCCGCGCTCAATCCAGATGCATTGGGGCGGGCAGACTTTTGCGCAGATGCCGCAAGAGGTACACCAATCATGCCCCCACTGCTGCCCGGCTTCCAGCTCATCTGTTACCAGGAAAGGAACGAAGCGGAATCGTTCCGGCACCGGTAGCTTTTCTTCGGGATAGAATACGGTGACCACACCCTTCCCTTTCGTGCTTTGGCGTACTTGCAGCGCGTTATCATTGTAATATCGCCCGCCTCTGGAAAGCCAATGGATATCATCCATATAGGTGGCGACAAAATGCTTCATGGTGACGGCCATTCCCTTGAGAACTCCAAGTCCGTACATACTTTCTCCTACTGAAAAACAAGGATTTGGCGCTTGACGACAGTCATCAAACACCATCCTTCAGGATTCATCCTTAACGGTCTACTTCACCGAGGACAATATCGATGCTGCCCAAGATTGCCACCACATCGGCAACCTTGTGACCCATGCACATCTTTTCCAACGCGGTTAGATTGATGAACGAAGGGGCCCGAACATGATACCGTTCTGGATTTGCGCTCCGTCGCTTGGCTGTCATGTAGTAACCAAGTTCACCCTTGGGGTTTTCTACGCGACCGTATGCCTCACCAGCATTTGGCATCCGCAAAGCATACTGCGGTTTGCTGCCAATGATGGAAGCGCCTTCGGTCGCCTTCAAATGGGGCAGGACTTGCTCCAAGATACGCAAGCTTTGCTGCATTTCATCAATTCGAATGAGGTAGCGATCATAAATGTCGCCGTTATAGCGGACGGCTACATCGAAATCCAAATGCTCATAGTATGAATATGGATTGGCCCGCCTTACGTCGTAGGGAACGCCGCTAGCCCGAAGCAAGGGACCTGCCGCGCTGAAAGCGATGGCATCCTCAGCTGAAAGATAGCCGTATCCAATACCACGGGCTCTGACGATCTCATTGCCAGTCACCAGTTCATCCCCCTGGTGAAGAACACGCGGCAGCCGATCGTAAACCAGATCGTGAAGGAAATCCATCACTGGTTGATCGCGGACCTGATCGGGCAGATCGTAGGCGACCCCGCCGAATCGCATGTAATTGCACATCATGCGCGAGCCGGCTGTGGCTTCAAACAGATCTAGAATGAGTTCTCGCTCAATGTAGTAGTAAATCATTGGCGTCTGCAGCGCGCCCATGTCGTTCAATAAGAACCCAAGAGCCCACAGATGATTGCTGATTCTGGTGAGCTCAGCCATCAAGATCCGAATCCACTCCGCCCGCTCTGGAACCTCTGCTTCCATCAGCTTCTCAACACCAAGCACATATCCCAGATTGTTAGACATTGACGAAATGTAGTCCAGTCGGTCGGTGTATGGGATGTTCTGAATGAAGGTGTTGCGCTCGCCGATTTTCTCGTGGTTGCGGTGCAGATAGCCCATCACCGGCTTCAAGCCAACAATGGTCTCACCATCTAGGGTCAGGGCCATGCGGAAGACACCATGGGTTGAAGGATGCTGCGGTCCCATGTTAACGGTGACTTTTTCGGTCTTCAGTCCGGGCGTTGACTCCCGGCTGTAGGTAATACCCGCGTAGGAATCGGTTTCGGCCTCATATTCAGCGCCACTGGGCGCCCACCCTTCCGGGTACTGCACATTCTTGCCGTAAACATTCTTTTCTTCTGCTCTAAAAACCTCGCCAGCTGGCCATCGGCTGCCGAACGGCTTGGCCTCTTCCTCAAAGAACGGCTCTTTCCAATCCTTGCGTAGTGGATGTCCGTGGAAACCATCCCAGGTCAAAATGCGTCGCAGATCCGGGTGGCCTTCAAACCGAATTCCAAGCAAGTCCCACGCTTCTCTCTCCTGGAAATCAGCCCCTGGGTAAGTTGGAGTCAGCGAAGGCACAACAGGATTGTCACGATCCACCTGCACCTTCAGCACCATGGCGTCGCCGCCCTTGTCGATGCTGTAGGCATGGTAGACCACTTCCATCTTGTCTTCTTCAATCAGGTCCACGCCTGTCACGCTGGAAAGGTAGTTGAAGCCAAGATCATCACGAAGGGCCTCAGCCACCTCCACGATCTTATCTGCCGACACTACCAATCCGCCATAGCCAGGGCGTGTATCGTCTGCAACAAATTCTGTGAAGCGCTCCTTGAGAGCGGCTGTCACTTCATCAACTGGATTGTCAAACACGACCGGCTGATCACCTGTCGCAGGAGCTTCGAGAATGGTATCACTCATAGGTAACCTCTTCGGAAACTACTCAGTATGTTCACCGCGGAAATGCAGGCACGGAAGCACCAGGCTCCCAAATTCTGAGCAGTTAGCCGCTACGTTATGCACTTGCCTCTACTGCAGCGGCTTCTGCTTCAATTCTTTCGTTGGCTGCGGCGGCCTCTTTTCGGATCAGGTCCAGCTGTCGGACATCAACTAGGTCTGGCCCAAGCAGCGGGACCGGCAACAGATCCGCACCAGGATCGCTTTTGCGATACCAGGGTGCAGTCGCAATTGACTGTTGGTCAATCTTCTCTTGCATTGCGATGAGGCCGTTTACCAAAGCTTGTGGGGTTGGCGGGCATCCCGGCACATAAACGTCTACAGGAAGGAATTTGTCAATCCCGTCGACAACATTGTACCCTTCTTTAAATGGGCCGCCGCCGGAGGCGCAGGCTCCCATGCTCAGTACATACCGCGGCTCAGCCATTTGGTTGTACAGTCGCACGATAATAGGGGCCATCTTCTTAGTGACCGTCCCAGAAACGATCATCAGGTCGGCCTGACGGGGTGATGCCCGGAACACTTCCATACCGAAACGAGAAATGTCGAAACGACTGGCAGCCGTGCAGATCATTTCAATCGCACAGCAGGCCAAACCGAAACCGAGCGGCCATAGTGAATTACGCCGCGACCAGTTGTATATGGGATCTAGCAGCTTGGCGATGCTGGTGATGACAACACTATTGGCCAGTTCATCGGGTACTTCAATTTCCGATGTTGCCCCGTTGCCATTTGGGGTAGTAGTCATAGGCTCAATATCTCCTCGTACCATACTGTTTGAATGTCAAGCAAGATGCGCTCGGTGGCGAGGCCAGGATCATCATTGAAGCCAGGTAATGATTGTACTAACTCGGCTAATTCCAACAGTCCAATGGTGTCCGGGGTTCGGTCGGGATGTCCCTCCATCAACGCCACTACAATAGCATAGGTGGCATCCCAAAAAAGCTCGTGTTTCTCGCCTGTCAAGGTTCTCACTCCCACCGGGAAATAAAATCACTGTAGTATAATACATTGTGACAATCACGGCGAATTCTTACAGACCTTTTCGCGATTAGTTTATCTCTCGGTATCCTTCGCCGCAAGTATAGTCAATTGGATAGAATTACCTCTCAGGATCGGCCAGATAAATGAAAATAACCCTCATCTCACCTTACCATGGCGGCAGTCACAGTGCCTGGGCCGAAGGGTATCAGCGACACAGCCGGCATGATATCACCTTGCTGACTCTGCCGGCTCGATTCTGGAAGTGGCGTATGCACGGCGGTGCAGTCACCTTAGCCAACGCTTTTCTGGCTGCCGACGATAATCCGGATCTCATCTTGGCCACCGATATGCTTGACCTGACCACGTTTTTGGCGATCGCCCGCCGCAATTGCGAGAGTACCGCCGCCGTTCTCTACATGCATGAAAACCAGCTGACCTATCCGCTGCCGGCGGATGGCTCCACCGGGCCAATGCGCCGGCAGCTGGGCGAACGGGATCAGCATTACGCCTTCATCAACTACGCCTCTCAGCTGGCTGCAGATCGAATTCTGTTCAATTCAAACTACCATATGGAGAGCTATTTTGCTGCTCTGCCTAACTTCCTCAAGCATTTCCCCGAAAACAATGAATTGGCGACCATCGAACAGTTGCGGGCCAAGAGCCAGGTATTGCCGGTTGGCATCGCATTCAACCGATTCGGAGCTCCGCCGGAGGCGCTGCTGGCACCGCATGACGACGCCCCTCTAATTATCTGGAATCAAAGATGGGAATATGACAAGAATCCTGCCGCGTTCTTCAAAGCCCTGTTCTCGCTTAAGGACCAAGGCGTGAGATTTCGGCTGGCATTATGTGGCCAGCAGTTCGGCAGGCGTCCGCCAATCTTCGATAAAGCAATCAAACGGCTGTCCGAAGAAATCATCCATGTCGGCATGGCTGACGAAGACACCTACCGTTCTCTGCTATGGACGGCGGATATCACTGTGTCTACTGCAGTCCATGAGTTCTTTGGGATCAGCATCCTTGAGGCGATCAAATGCCATACCTTTCCGATTTTACCCAGACGATTGAGCTATCCCGAGCTGCTGCCTGAATCGTTTCATAGGATCTGTCTGTATGATAGCCAGCAAGGACTAGTCGAAAGGCTCCGATGGGCTCTGGCCAATGCTCAAGAAGCGGCTGAAGTGGGACGGCAGCTCGCCTCCTCCGCGGTGGCCTACGATTGGAGCTCGGTAGCACTGCAATACGACCGCACCCTGTCGGAGACGGCCTTGTTCGGCGTCAGATAGGAAGTGGGGTATAGTTGTTCTCTCAACGGACCTTATCAAACACCATTTACACGAGCAAAGAGATGTCAACTCAGGAAGAAAGCCATCGCATCGGCCTAATCGTCGGCAATGAAACGGATCTACCAACCGCCCTTATCCGCGAAATAAACGAGAAAGGCGCGGGGATATCCGCTGAGCTAGTCAAACTCGGGGCCACCTTTGTTGATGAGCGACCCAATTACAGCCTGATCATCGACCGTATGTCCCATGAAATCCCCTACTATCGGACCTATTTGAAGCATGCGGCCACGCAAGGGACGATGATAATAGACAATCCATTTTCCTGGGCTGCCGATGACAGATACTATTCAATGGCGATGGTCAGGATGCTTGGCTTACACGGTCCCAGGACGTTGGCGTTGCCCAACAAACACGCCAAGCTGAACTTCGGGCCAAACAGCTTCCGCAATCTCAAATACCCGATGGATTGGCAGGGTATTATCGATTATGTGGGAGTTCCAGCGATATTGAAGGACATTGACAGTGGGGGGCGAATTCCTTCACAGCGTGTTCATAGTCTGGATGAGTTAATTCAGAGGTACGATGAGAGCGACACACGCTCAATGATACTGCAGCAGCTTATTGAATCGGACCAACACATCCACTGTTTCGTCGTCGGTCAGGAAAAGGTGTTGACACTCAACTACGCGAAGTCCGAGGATCGTTATCTTGCTAATATCGAAACGGGCGGCGAGCTCATCGACAGAGTGAGACGCGAAGCGTTGGCCCTGACCAGCGCATACGGCTACGACATCAACATGGTCGAATTTGTGATTGACGGCAGTCAACCCTATATTACCAACGGCAGCAACCCCTGCCCGATTATCGACCTAGAACTGATGTCTGAAGACCAGTTTGCCTGGTGCGTGAAACAAATCGCCAATGTAGCCATTGATCGCTGCAAGAATCCTGTTTCACAACATACACCTTTCAATTTCCAACGCCCCTGAGACAAAGTCGCCACCACATTAACGGCGAATGAACATCTACTGGGCTGAGCCGCTCCGCTCCCCTTCTCCCTTGCCGCAACTTCGCCAACTCAGATACAATGTCTAGTAGAATATCGGCACGACTAACCCGCCATTTTCTCAGTCGCTCATCCGCAGCGCATCGCAACCAGAATACATTAATTTCAATCACTATGGTTGATAACTAGGAACGATAAATGACTAATTTTACACACACTATTCCGGCCAACCCCAAGATACCCGAGAGAGTCAGTCGACTTCCGGAACTTGCCTACAATCTCTGGTGGAGCTGGAATCCGGAAGCACGCGCTTTATTCAAGAGACTGGATACGCCGCTCTGGCGTGAGACCCGCCACAATCCGGTACATATGCTCCAGGAAATCGATGAGGGGCAGTTAGCCGAAGTCGCCATGGATGCCGCTTTCATCCGCCAGTACAACAAGGTGATGATGATCTTTGACAGGGAAATGTCAAACGATCACTCTTGGTTCAAGTCGGAATATCCCGAATTTTCAGATGAGCGTATTGCCTATTTTTCATTCGAGTTTGGCCTTCATAATTCGCTGCCCATTTACTCCGGCGGTCTAGGCATCCTGTCAGGAGACCATGCCAAAGAAGCCAGTGATTTGGGCCTGCCATTTGTAGGCATTGGATTCATGTATCCTCAAGGCTATTTCCGGCAAAGAATCCCTTCTCACGGTTGGCAGGAAGCCGTGTATACCCAGCTAGACATGAGTCAGGCGCCAATTCTGCCGGTCATAAACGAAGCCGGCGAAACTGCCACGGTGAGCGTGGAACTAGGTGATCGCACAGTAAAGGGCCGGGTGTGGCACGTGAAGGTCGGACGCATCCCCCTGTATCTGCTGGATACCAATGTAGAAGAGAATGACGCCTGGGACCGGGAGCTGTCAGCCCGCCTCTACTCGGGTGACAGTGAGATGCGTATTCGTCAAGAGCTCATGCTTGGCATCGGCGGTGTGCGGGTGCTCGAAATGCTGGGCATCAAACCCTCGGTATGGCATATGAACGAAGGGCACTCCGCGTTCTTAGTACTTGAAGCTATTCGGCAGCTCGTGGCTGAAGGGAAAAGCTATGAAGAAGCATCCGAAATAGTTCGCGCCCATTCAGTATTCACCACCCACACCCCTGTTCCGGCAGGACATGACACTTTCCCGTTCCATATGGTAGAGAAGTATTTCGGCTCATTCTGGAACGAGTTGGGGATTTCACGTGAGCGGTTCCTTAGCCTCGGCGAACATGATGAGCCGTGGGGAAAGGCATTCAACATGACCGTACTGGCAATGAAGGCCTCCGGAATTTCCAACGGCGTCAGCGCCCTGCACGGCAAAGTCTCAAGACAGATGTGGAAACACGTCTACTCGGTCGATTCGGCTGACGAGGTGCCGATCACTTCCGTCACCAACGGTGTCCACGTACCCACGTGGCTCTCCAGCGAACTGTATTTCCTTTTCAACAAGTACCTTGGCCCAGACTGGCTCGAGAGGCGAGACGACCCGTTGTTGTGGCAGCGGCTGTATGACGTACCTGATGCCGAGCTTTGGTCAATTCACCTCGACTTGAAACGGAAGCTGTATGTTTTCCTCCAGCGCCGTACCCGCCGTCGTTGGGTTGATGGGCGCCACGACCCGACCCAGGTACTGACCAACGGCACGCTGCTGGATCCCGAGGCCTTGACTATCGGGTTCGCCCGCCGTTTCGCGACATATAAGCGGGCGACGCTGGTGCTCAGGGATCTGGAGCGCCTCAAGCCGCTGCTGTTGGAAATCCATCGTCCGGTTCAGTTTATTTTTGCCGGTAAGTCGCATCCCGCTGATGACGCCGGCAAATCACTGATTCAGCAGATCTACAATTTGGCCAAACACAATCAGCTGGGCGGGCGCATAGCTTTCATCGAAGATTACGATATGCACATGGCCCGTTATCTCACCCAAGGCGTCGATGTGTGGCTCAACACACCTCGGCTCCCTAGAGAAGCCAGCGGTACCAGCGGCATGAAAGCTAGCTTGAATGGCGTGCCGAATCTCAGCGTTCTCGACGGATGGTGGGCAGAAGGCTATAACGGTGCCAACGGTTGGGCAATTGAAAGCGATATTGACGTCCTCAGCAATGATGCTCAGGATGACAAAGACGCCGATGCCCTTTACCGGCTGCTAGAGGAAGAAGTGGTCCCACTATTCTACAGCCGAGATCGCGACAATGTCCCTAGGGGATGGGTAGAGATAATGCGGGAAGCGATAAGCTCCAATACCCCGCAGTTCAGTATGCAGCGGATGATCAAGGAATATACAAACAACCTTTACATCCCAGCTATTAGCGGTCGTAAGGGTTCCAATTAATTGAGCGACGATACACTCGCCAGCGTCAGCGCAAGTAGATGGCGGAAACGTCTGATTCACAGCTTCATCGGTCTGATATGGCTTGTTGTTGTCAGCTTTCCCTTCCTGGCTTTTATTTTGGCCACTAACGGCGAAGTGCGGCTTGGAAGGGCTGCACACAGCCATGTTCGATTCTTCCTGCTTCAAGAGCCAGACACGCAGGGTGTTGGTGTTGAATGGGTAAGCCCGTTCATTGACGACAAAGGCTGCGCCAATTCCCATGCCCGATACTTCCTGTGGAAAGGGACTGGTATCAGCGCAGACTATTGCAGGTGCATTGATAATGAGACTGGGGAGATCCGATTCGCAGATATGACTTGTTCGGATCTCTCACTAGATACATAGGGGAGTAATGCAATGAGTAATGTAGCAATTAAATGGACAGGCGAAGGGAGCAAGATGTTTATCGGCCGAGATTCTTTTGGCCATGTCTTGCTATCAGGCTCCTGGCCAAATGACGACCCAAATTGGCAAGAGTGGAAGGCCTTGAAACCTTCAGATTTGCTGCTGTTGAGCCTCGGTTCCTGTTCAGGTTACGACGTGGTAATGATTCTTAACAAACAGCGTCAGAATCTGACAAACCTGTCCATTCGTATTGACGGCAAGCAGAATCCGGAACCGCCCTACGAATTCACCGACATTCATCTTCACTACATTGTCGAGGGTGGATCATTGGATGCCAACAAAGTTGCACAGGCCATTACGCTTTCAGAAGAGAAATACTGTTCGGTGGCAGCAACCATTCGCGGCGTCGCCAAACTGTCCCACAGTTTTGAGATAATTGAGTCATGCCTACCCGAGAAGTAGGATCGGCTGCCGCGCTGTCAGCCATAACCTGCGCAAGCGGTCGCCTGCGTCTTGGGCTTGCGTCGACCAGTACGCTCGTTTTGTGATACAATTTGGTTTACTTTTGTGAAGGTGTGCAATAGATGACGATGCCAGCCGTATCGGAGCCTAAGACATTCGAACCCACAGTGGCCCAGGAAGATCGCGCAAAAGCATTGCGTCGCTTCAATCGGCTTTTTGTGTACCTGCCCATAAGCATTGTTGGGTTGGGCGTGCTGATTGTGATCGGATTGCTGCTTTGGGGGTCATTCTCTCCAAATATAACTGGAACGCGGGATTTCACCTCCGCACTGGCCGACATCATCATCATCCTGACAATTGCCCCCATGATGCTGGTATGTGCCATTTTTCCGGCAGGGCTCATCGCTCTGATGGTCTATGGCGGCAAAAAGCCTGAGGGCAGCAAGTATGGCCGGATGCAGACAGTATTGTGGAAGCTCCACAATTTTGCGGACCGGCTGCAATCCAATCGGCAGGTAATACTTGACACCGCAGCCAGACCGATCATTCAAGGACATGCCAAAGTCACTTACTACCAGTCAATTTTGAAGTTTATTGGAAGATTATTTAGTCGGAGCTAGATTATGGCCGTAGAACAAAATCACACAAGTTGGAAAGCAAACATACTGCTAATTGGCACCGTGTTAGGTGCTCTAGTCGGCCTGGGCACCGCCTATCTCTTGGCCCGCACTGCCGAAGAACTGCAGGACGGCCCGCCAAAGATTAACACCACTGATGCCCTTAAAGTAGGAATCAATGTCGTCGGCGTGATGCGCGGGATCGCATCCCTAGCCGACCGCAAAAAATGAATTTGAATCGCACCACGTCAGCACACTACATCCAACATCGTCCCCAGGCAGCGACGTGCCTCGGGCTAGCCAAGGCTAGCCCGATTTGAGGTAATATGTCCAACATTATTGTTGTGGATGATGATCCCACTAACATCACACTCACCAGGCTGCTTCTGGAACTAGATGGTTTCTCGGTCGCCACTTGCTTCGATATTCCCAGTGCCAAAACCAGTGCGGACGCTAGCACGGATGCGTTCCTTATTGATTGTCACCTGGCGCGCGGAGCAAGCGGTATTGATTTGCTGAGAGACATCCGGCGCGGCAGCACCGCTGCCGAACAAGAAGTAGTTGTGATCATCACGTCCGGCGATTATCGCCGGGAATCTGAGGCCTCAGAAGCTGGGGCGGACATGTTCTTATTAAAGCCATACCCGCCAGAATCGCTTTCCGAGAACTTAGCCAAGCTATTAGAATTTAAAAAGGGAAAGCATGTCGAGTAGAACAAGTCGACGAAAATCAGGGGCTAGGCAGGTATCGCGCCAATGGCGCCGCATGGATCTGCATATCCATACCCCTGGCTCAAACGATTATCAGGAGTCCGGGGTCACAAACCTGGATATCCTTCGACAGTCGGAGCTGCGCGGTCTAGATATCATTGCATTTACCGATCATAACACTGTTTCTGGTTTCGCTTCCATGAAGAAGGAAATCGAGCAGCTGCTTTGGTTGGAACAACTTGGAAGGCTGGAAGTAGATGAGGAACGGCAGCTGGCCGAGTATCGTCGTCTATTGGGAAAAATTCTGGTGCTACCTGGATTTGAGTTTACTGCGACCTTCGGTTTTCATATTTTGGGGATCTTCCCGTCAGAAACCTCGGTCAGCTATTTGGAGCATCTCCTTCTAACGCTGAATGTTCCCCCTAACCTCTTGCAAACCGGCAGCTCCACTGTGGGCGCCACCAGTGATGTCTTGACGGCGTATCGAATTATCCATGAAGCGGGCGGCATTGTCATCGGCGCCCATGCCAACTCCGGTAACGGCGTCGCAATGCGAGGTCTTGATTTTGGCGGCCAAACTCGCATCGCCTACACTCAAGATCCGCACCTGCACGTCTTGGAAGTGACCGACCTGGAGAAACGAGGGCGCTATACGACCCGCCGGTTCTTCGACGGTTCCAAGCCGGAATACCCCCGACCAATGCGGTGTATCCAAGGTTCAGATGCCCATCGGCTGGAGAGAGATCGGTCCCAGCCGAAGTCCTTGGGAATCGGCGAACGCATAACGGAAATTTTGATTGACGAAGTCAGTTTCGATGCCTTGTCCAAAGTGATGAAAGGGACTGATTTGGCGCTGACCCGCGCCTACCGTGGCCCTGCGAATCCGGTGGACTTTGTACAGGTGGCCCGGGAAGAAGGTGAGTCCATTGTGCAGGCATTCCATGCCAGCATGGCTCAGCGGGGTGGTCACGTGAATCGGATTCTCCAAGACATCTGCGCCATGGCCAACACCAATGGCGGCACTATTTACGCTGGCGTATCCGCCAATCCCCAGGAACCACCGGCTGGCGTCCGCGATCCAAAGAATTCAATCGATCGGCTTCAAACAATTGTGGCCAACCGGCTGACGCCTGAACCTCATATTCAAGCCGATATCATTCATACCAAAGGGAAACAGATAGTCAGGATCAATGTTCAGCCTGGTAAAGATTTGCCCTACGCCATCGATGACAGCAAATTCTATGTACGGGATGAATCCGAGACGAACCTGGCTGTGCGAGATGAGATCGCCCGACTGGTTAAACGAGGAATCGAGGGTCGCAGTACCGGAGCACATGAGGAATCACTCCCAAACCCGCCAGCACCGGCAGAAACTAAATCTTACAAGCCGAGCAACAGCAGCCCAGACCTGATGCTGCAGCCGCCGCGAACTGGAGTCGAAATCGTGAGCAGCGAAAAGCGCAAAGGGGTCATCTACCACATGGTAAGAGACCTGCGCAACGGCAATCTCATCAAGAACGTCACCCGGACATCCGCCCGCAAGCTGTGGCATTACGCCATTTCTCAAATCGAGACCGGCAACCCGAAGCCTGAATCAATCAAGTGGCAGGGAAATGTCGCCATACTGAATCAGCGCAAGAAGGATGAGCACGTCTGGTACGATCTCGCGCTGCGCGACAACGACGAAGTTCATATCTACTTCGGGGTGACCGACAAGGGCCTGAACGATGATTGGCTTTCCCTCATCGGACAGAGCGAGCGCTAATTTCCGGGCGCCATTATTCCGTTTGAGTTCGCTTCAGGCAGTGGTATGCAGAAACAGATACCACTGCCTGTTCTTTTTTAGGGGCAATCGTCGACTATGAAGATTGGGATTTTGACAGTCAGTGACCGCGGATCCAGAGGCGAATATGAGGACCAAAGTGGGCCGCTGATTGCCAGTATTATCAGCCATCGCACTGAATGGCAGGCAGCCCACAGAGCGATTGTGCCCGATCGGATCGAAGCGATTACAGCGGCAATAATTGAGTGGTGTGATTCCGGGTTGAATTTGATTTTCACCACTGGCGGTACCGGTTTTTCTCCGAGAGACGTCACGCCAGAAGCTACTCGCGTTGTGATCGAGCGGGAAGCGCCGGGCATCGCCGAAGCGATGCGTGCCGAAAGCCTCAAGATTACGCCCCATGCCATGCTATCCCGTGCTGTCGCCGGTATACGCGGACACACCCTCATCGT
>JAHEEY010000389.1 GCA_024640485.1 Chloroflexota bacterium
CTTACTAGTGAGCTGCCAAAATCCTTTGTACAGCACAAGCAGCCAAAAATCTCACAGTCCAATCTGATGCCGGCGGATTGGCCAGCCGAGCCCGACCTTGCGTGGTGCCCCCCGGGGCATGGCGATATATATACCGCTCTGTTAACCAGCGGTGTTTTGGAGGCATTGCTGCGGGCCGGATATGAATACGCCTTCGTTTCGAATGCTGACAATTTGGGCGCCGTGATCGATACTAAGATTCTCGGATACTTCGCTGAGCACGCGCTTCCTTTCATGATGGAGGTGGCCGATCGCACCGAGGCTGACAAGAAAGGGGGACATCTGGCGCTGCGCGCTGATGGGCAGCTGGTTCTACGAGAAGTCGCCCAAACTGCGCCCGAAGATTTGGGACAATTCCAAAATATCGAGCGCTACCGATATTTCAATACCAACAATCTTTGGTTGAATTTGCGCGATCTTCAAGCGCTGATGGCCGGTCACGGCGGCATCCTGGGTTTGCCAATGATCCGGAATGTCAAGACGGTTGATCCCCGGGATCCCGATTCGCTGCAGGTGTACCAATTGGAAACGGCGATGGGCTCGGCCATAGCTGTGTTCAAGGGATCGGAGGCGCTGCGGGTACCCAGGACTCGGTTTGCGCCGGTCAAGAAAACCGATGATCTATTGGCGGTCAGGTCAGACGCCTACATGCTGACAGAGGCATTCCATGTAAAAAGCCGGCGGCGTCAGGCAGCTGCCCATCTGCATGTGGAATTGGACCCGGCCTACTACCGGTTCGTCACCGACCTAGACAGGCGGTTCCCTTTTGGACCCCCGTCATTGGTGGATTGCACCAGGCTGGTGGTAAATGGGGAATTCATTTTTGGGAAGGATGTACGCTGCGAAGGTGATGTTCACCTGGTCAACCATGCGGCTGAGCCGCGGATCATTCCGGACGGCACCCTGCTTACCGGCACCTTGGAGTGGAAGTAGCGAAAAGGCCCCTGATTTTTCAGGAGCCTTCTTCATCTTTGTAGACGACTTGCTGCTAGATGCAAGTTCTAGGGCGCTTCAGGATCGAT
The DNA here is from genome assembly GCA_024640485.1 of Chloroflexota bacterium. GTDB lineage: Bacteria > Chloroflexota > Anaerolineae > Promineifilales > Promineifilaceae > JAHEEY01. The sequence continues at coordinate 1,062 of JAHEEY010000389.1, forward strand.
CTCTTCAACCTTACTAACCCCAGTGTGATCCGCCGGAATGCGGTCGTAGAGCTTTGACAGCTCTCCCAGCCGCTGTCCGATCTCCTCGGTCAGCAATTCTGGCGTAAATCGCCACTGCCAGAAACCACCGGTTTTACCTGGGAAATTCATGCGGGCACTGTTATCCAGCTTCATGCAATCCTGCAGCGGGATAATCGCGGTGTCTGCAACCGAAGCCAGGGCTGCCCGGATCAAGCTCCAGGCGATGTCGAAGCCATTGACCCCAAGATACCGCCTGACATGATCCCGCTCTTCATCTGAGGCATTTTGGTACCACCCTACGGTCGTTTCATTGTCGTGAGTGCCGGTATAGACGACACAGTTTGAACCAAATTTGTGCGGAAGAAAAGCGCTGTTCTGTTCTCCACCGAAGGCAAACTGAAGGATCTTCATCCCCGGGAAATCAAAGCTGTCTCTCAACTCAGTGACCGCAGGGGTGATCACACCCAGATCTTCGGCGATGATCGGCAGCTGGCCCAACTTCTCTCGCATCGCTTCAAAAAACGGGATGCCCGGCCCTTTGACCCACCGCCCCTTGACTGCCGTTGGTTCGGTGCCTGGGATTTCCCAGTAGGCGTCAAAGCCGCGGAAATGGTCAAGGCGGACGATATCTACCTGCTTGAATACTGCCTGCAGGCGGGCGGTCCACCAGGCGTAGCCATTTTCCGCCATCTTCTGCCATCGATAGAGTGGATTGCCCCAGCGCTGTCCGGTCTCGCTGAAATAGTCCGGCGGCACCCCGGCGATGACGGTCGCACTGCCGTCCGGATTTAAGTAGAACAGCTCCGGGTTGGCCCACACATCCACGCTGTCATAAGCCACAAAGATCGGGGCGTCGCCGATGATTCGGATGCTGCGTTCGTTGGCATAACGCCGCAGCGCCAGCCACTGCTCGTAGAAGAGAAACTGCATGAATTTGCTCAGCGCGACCCGATCTGCGAGCTTCTCACCCCACGAGTTGATCGCTTTTGGCTGTCGCTGGGCGATATCCTTGGGCCACTCGTTCCAAACACCGCCCGCAATGTCGGCGTGGTACTCTTTCAACGCCATGAACAGCCCGTAATCATCCAGCCAGCTCTGATTGTCGGCGCAGAACTGATTGAAGGACGCCTGCTGCTTTTTGGTCCCATTCGCCTGGTAATGTGCCCACGCTTGCTTGAGCAGATCGGTTTTGTACGGGATGACCCGTCCGAACTCAACCCGGCTGTCATCGAAGTCAGGGACCTTGGCTACCGCTGAAGCGGGCAGATAACCGTCCTTGACCAAGCTGTCCGGGCTGATCAGCATTGGATTGCCGGCAAATGCCGAGAAGCTTTGATAGGGCGAGTCCCCGTACCCCGTCGGGCCCAGCGGCAGGATCTGCCAGGCCAATTGATGGCTCTCAACTAGAAAATCGATGAATTGATAGGCGGCATCACCCAAATCACCAATGCCGTAGCGGCCTGGCAGCGATGTTGGGTGGAGTAGAATGCCGGAACTTCGCTCAAAGTGCATAGGTCGACCTCTTTCACACAAACTATTTCATTCCATTATACCGGATGTTCAACTCTGCTGGCAGGTTGCCGAAAATATGAGACAATGCCAATCAGATAGGCAAACTCAGAGAAATCTGCATGGCGATCGTTCCGCTGGCCCAACTGCTGCGGCATGATCGCGGTGCAGCCTGGCAGGGGATTACCGGCGGCTATGGACGTTAGAAATGTGGTGTTGACTGGTTTCATGGGCACCGGCAAGACAACCGTGGGGCGGGCGCTTGCCGCCAGACTAGGGTATAGATTCGTGGATACAGATTTGCTGATCGAGCTTGAAGCCGGCAAGACCGTCGCCGAAATCTTTCAAGAAGATGGTGAGTCTGCTTTCCGGAGCTGGGAGCGGCAAATCGCGGGCCAACTGGCAGGAGCCTCAGCTGCGGTCATCGCCACCGGCGGCAGGCTGATGCTTGACAATGACAATGCCGAACTGCTGTGCGCCCGCAGTCACGTTTTTTGCCTGACTGCTGAGCCTGACGACATTGTCAGACGATTGGCCGGTGAACGCGGCCAGCGGCCGTTGCTGGCGGTTGACAACCCTGCCCAACGGGTGCGCCAGCTGCTGGAAGAACGGGCGCCTGGCTACAGCCAATTTCCTCAGATCCATACCAGCGGCAGATCAGTTGATGAAATCGTCGAGGAGGTTCTCAAATGTATTTCTGCGACATAGAAAATCGTGATGTGCGAGAGGTCGCCCCTGGCGTCCGGATGCGTACCTATTGGGGGGAGCAGATGCTGCTTTCCATGGTGGAATTGGATCCCAACGCCGTGGTGCCGATTCACAGCCATCCCCACGAGCAGTGCGGCACTGTTATTTCAGGCTCCTTGACATTGACCGTCGATGGCCAGACGCGCGTCCTGACCAGCGGGGATGCCTACATCGTTCCCGGCAATGTCGAACACACCGCTCAGGCAGGACCAACGCTTGCCAGAGTCATCGACGTCTTCAGCCCGGTGCGTGAGGCATATCAGTACTAGCGCCTATGACTAAAACAACACGCCTAGAAGTAACCCACCCGTCTGGTCAGTATGACGTGATGGTTGGCTACAGCCTGCTGCCGGAATTAAGAACTCTGTCACAAATCTCCGGACCCATAGCACTGATAACTGACACAAATGTCGGCCCCCTGCACGCCGCTCAAATCCGTGAGGCCGACTGTCTCATCACGATTCCTGCTGGCGAGCAAAACAAAACGCTGGCGACCGTGGAGCGCATTTATGATCAGCTGCTGGCTGCCGGCATAGATCGTAAAGGGACGGTGGTCGCCTTAGGCGGCGGGGTAGTGGGCGATATCGCCGGCTTTGCTGCCGCGACCTACCTGCGCGGGATAGGTTTCGTACAATGCCCTACCACGGTGCTGTCCATGGTGGATGCCAGTGTCGGCGGCAAGACCGGGGTTGACCGGCCTCAAGGCAAAAATCTGGTGGGTGCCTTCAAACAGCCGGCAGCGGTCATCGCTGACTTGGCGGTGCTTCGAACCCTGCCGGAAGTCGAGTTCACCTCGGGTCTGGCGGAAGTTGTAAAGCACGGATTGATCAGCGCGCCGCGAATCCTGGAAACACTCAAGGGATCTGCCTGGTATCAAATTGGCCAGCGCCAGCTGCCCAGCGACGCGCTGCAAGCTTTGGTAGCTGAGGCAATCCAGGTGAAGCGAGACGTCGTGCAAGAAGATCCCTTTGAAATGGGGCGCCGTGCGCTTCTCAATCTGGGCCACACCTTTGCCCATGCCGTGGAGCAGGTTTCAGGCTACCAGGTTCGACATGGCGAGGCCGTGGCCATGGGGTTAGTGGCGGCAGCCAACCTTTCCGCGCGGCTGGGTCATTGTTCGCCCGATCTTCAGCAGACAATCGAAGAGATCCTGGCGCATCTGGGCTTGCCTGACAAAATCCCGTCCCAGCTAGACCCCAACGACCTGCTGCTG
>JAHEEY010000390.1 GCA_024640485.1 Chloroflexota bacterium
CCCATTCGGCAGGCATATCTTCGCCCCTGGCGACGCCGATGACCAGAATGCGGGTGTCAGCGGCCCGCTGGGCCAGGAAACCAAGGAAGTTCCAGGTAGGGCCGTCGGCCCAGTGGAGATTATCCAGATAGAGAATGACCGGCCGGTGCCGGGCCAGGGTCAGCAGAAAATTCCCCATGGCTTCGATGGCGTGGTAGAGGGAGCTGTTGGCCGCCAATGGGATGCCGGGGAAAAAAGTGGGCAGCTCGGGCATCAGCGGCAGCAGCGCCGCCAGCCAGGGAGGCGGCGGCTGGAAACGCTCCCAGGGTACGCCGCTGGCGCCCCGAAGCGCCTGAGAGAGAGGATTGTAAGGAATCATCGACTCAAACTCGTGGCCGCGCCCGGAGAATAGATGGAAGGGGCCGCTCACCCGGGCCAGCATTTCAGCCACCAGACGGGTCTTCCCTACCCCCGACTCCCCCTGGATGAAGATGAACTGCCCGCGGGAGTCCAGGGCCGAATGGTATGCCGACATCAACCACGCCAGCTCATCCACCCTGCCGATAAAGGTGGCCGGGCTGGCGGGATCGGGCTTATCCTGCCGGCGGGCCTTGGGCCCCGAGGTTGGTGGCGCGGCGCTGACTATCTGGTTCCCATAGCTCCCTGAAAGCATCGATTCGTAAGCCGCCTGAGTCTCCGGCAGCGGCTTGGCATCCAGCTCGTCCTGAAGCACTTCCGCCAACTGCTCGTATTTCTGCTGCACCCGGCCCCGATCGCCTGCCGCGTAATGGAGCCGCATCAGCCGCAGATAGGCGCTTTCCAGCAGCGGCTCGGCCGCCTGGTACAACTCCGCGTAGGCCACCGCCTCGGGGTAGTGACCGGCTCTTTCCATCTGGTCGATCAACCCCAGCAGCGCTTCCCGGTATAATCCGGCCAGCCGTTCCCTCTCGGCGACGACCCAGTCCTCGTAAATGTCTTCAAGCAGCGCTCCTTTGTAGAGCGCCACTGCCTGCCCCAGGTCCTCGTTGGCAAACGAGACTGCCTGTTCAAATAGGGTGACATCGAGTTTGAAATCAGAGGGGGGTTGGAAGCAGACTTGATTCCCTTCGGCAGAGAGCCACTGCCCATCGGGATCTACCGGCTCCAAAGCTTTTCGCAGCCGGTGGAGATATTGGCGTAGATTGCGCCGGGCAGCCTGCTCACTTCCTTTGGGCCAGAAATGAAAGGCCAGCAGCCGGCGGTCGATCCCCTTGCCCCGATTGAGGACCAGATAGGCAAACAGCGACCGGGCGGTTGGCGAGCCAATATCCAGTGGTTTGCCGTTTTCTACCCGAACCTGCAGCGACTGGAAGAGCTGAATGTGCAATGTGGTCATAGCTGTGGGCTCCATTATACAGATTGCCAGACCAAATCACATATTTCCCCAGCCAAGGGAAGACGATGTCCGTGGTTGGGCGGCGGACCCTGTAATAAATATGTAATCTTTCCTTAATCAACTGGTCAGTTCAGCCGGTTATGCTTCCTCATGACGTCGGGGATTGTCCTGATGCAACTAACCTGACACCAAGTTGATTTAATATGAGTTGAGTTCGGCGGCGGCGCTGACCTGTGACTAAGGAGTTGATGAAATGAAAAAGCAGTTACGTTTGACAGCCATAGCCCTGATCGCCATTTTCATACTGGCGGCCTGCAGCAGCCAGCCGGATGCGGTAGAGGAATCATCCATGGAGATGGCATCGGAGATGGAAAGCAGCCAGCAGATGTCAGATGACGATGCGATGCATGATGATGACACCATGGCTGATGGCGATGAGATGATGGACGATGACGACAGCATGTCTGACGCCGATGAGATGATGGAGGATGCGTCCATGGATGCCGATGGCGAGATGATGGAGGACGGGGAGCACGGCATGGGAGCAGACGATAGCATGATGTCTGATGAGGAAAGCATGGATGCAGATGACATGGCAGAAGACGGGGCGATGGACGGCGCATCGGATGATGCGATGATGTCAGACGACAGCCCGATGGCCGATGACACCATGGGCATGGAGCTGGCGGCATGGCAGCAGGTTGAACTGACCGATGTGGACAGCGGGGACAGCTTCACCCTGGCTGATTTCGCCGGCAAGACTATCTTCGTAGAAACAATGGCCACCTGGTGCAGCAACTGCCGGCAGCAGCTGAACAATGTGGCTCAGGCCCGGACCCAGCTGTCCGGAGATGAGGTCGTCTTCATCGCCTTGAGCGTCGAGACCAACATAGAACAAGCGGCCCTGGCGCAGTACCAACAAAATGAAGGGTTTGACTGGCTGTTTGCGGTAGCCACCCCAGAACTGCTGCAGATGCTTTCCGATGATTTCGGACGGGCGGTATTGAACCCGCCTTCAACACCCCACTTCATCATCGAAGCTGACGGCACGATCGGCGACCTGGTCACCGGCATTGAATCGGCCGACCAGCTGCTGGCCAGCTTGAACAGCTAATCGGATTAGGCCAGCCTCCTCACGGGGGCTGGCATTTCTCTCTGGAGAGAAACAATGAGTGAACTAGTTGCCGCGTTCCTGCTGGGAAACAGCGCCATTTTGACCAATGTGTGCATCCTGCCGCTCTACCCGGGCTTGATCGCCTTTATGACCGGCAATGCCAACAACCCCAAGGCACAGCGGGCCTCTCGCTGGCTGGGGCTGCTGGTATTGGCCGGCGTACTCAGTCTGATGACCCTGGTCGGGCTGCTGCTCTACCTGCTGCGGCAGTCGTTCGGCGCGATTCTGCCGGTGCTGCTGCCGATCATCTACGGGGTGGTGATCCTGATGGGGCTGCTGATGTTGGCCGGGCGCAATCCATTTGCCAGCCTCAGCGCCAGCCAGTCGCCGCTGCTGAGCAACCCGTACCTTGGGGCGTACGTGTACGGCCTGCTGCTGGGGCCGATGACCTTGCCCTGCACCGGCCCGCTGATTGTCAGCGCCTTTCTTCTTGGAGCGGGCAGCAGCGCCGGACTAATCGAGGAGCTGGCCTACTTCTTCGTCTTCGGATTGGGGTTCGGTTGGCCGTTGGTACTGCTCCCCTTCATCGCCGCGCCGCTGCAGAAACGGTTTACCCGCTGGATGACCCAGAACTACCAGCTGATGACCCGGGCATCCGGGGTGCTGCTGATCCTCATTGGCGCTGCCGGCATTTGGGTAGATCTGCTGCCGAATATCTAGCAGCGCCCACTGGCCATTGCCAGGCACGAACATGTCGTTTCAAACGGAAAGCGGGCCAACCGGCTATTGGTTGGCCCGCTTCACATGTCAGCATCAGCATGGGCCGGCGCTGGTCATTTACGCAGCGACGTGGGCAAGCAAGTGTCAAACTGGCCCCTGCGACGCTATTTGTCAGAGGCGAAGGCGGCGTCAAATATGACATCCGAGGCGGGGAAGTCTATGCTGCGGATGAAATCCAGCGCTTCCGGGGCGCCGAAATCCCGGGCCATGACCGTATCTTCCCACTCAATGGACAACGGCCCTTCATAGCCAACCCGGTTCAAGGCGCGAATCAGCTCGTCCCAATTGACATCTCCCCTGCCCGGGGAGACGAAGTTCCAGCCGCGGCGGTGATCGCCGAAGTCGAGATGGGAGGAGAGGATACTGCGGGTGCCGTCCATGGATTCAACCTTGGAATCTTTCACATGCACATGCCAGATGCGGTCGCCGAAAGCGTCGATGAATTTCACCGGATCGACGAACTGGTGGACGAAATGGCTGGGGTCGAAGTTGAAGCCGAAGGCGGGATGGTGACCCAGCGCCGCCAATGTCCTCTGAGAGGTGATGATATCGTAGGCGATCTCGGTGGGGTGGACTTCCAGCCCGAACTTGATCCCCTCTTGCTGGAAGACATCGAGGATCGGCAGCCAGCGGTCGGCGAAATCCTGATAACCGGCATCCACGTCCGCCTGACTGGTGGGCGGGAAGAAATACAGATTCTTCCACACACTGCTGCCGGTGAAGCCGGCGACCACCTCAACCCCCATCAACTTGGCGGCGCGGGCGGTGTGCTTCATCTCTTCGGCTGCCCGCTGCCGCACCCCCTCAGGGCTGCCGTCTCCCCATATGCGGGCCGGCAGAATCTGCTGGTGCCGGCCGTCTATGGGGTCATCGGCCACGCATTGGCCCACCAAATGGTTGCTGATCGCCCAGCATCTCAATCCATATTTCTCCAGAATGTCGTGACGGCTCTGGACATAGCTGTCGTCTGACAGCGCCTTGTCCACTTCGAAGTGGTCGCCCCAGCAGGCCAGTTCCAGGCCGTCAAAGCCCCACTCGCTCACTTTCTCAGCCAACGCTTCCAGGGTCAAATCAGCCCATTGGCCGGTGAATAATGTAACCGGTCTACCCATCTTGCTATCCTCCAGGTATTAGTACACTTCAACTTCCAGACCAAGAACCTTGGCCAACAGTTCGATATCAATCAGATGGTGCCCGGTCATCAGCAGATAGTGATGAGAAGAGAAATTACTCATCAGCCGGTGTCCGTCGGGCACTTTGATGATGCCGCCGGTCAAACAATCCGAATCCGGGTACTG
>JAHEEY010000391.1 GCA_024640485.1 Chloroflexota bacterium
GGCGCCGGCTGCGCATATCGCTTTCCAGAACATGATAACTGAAAGGGCGCTCACGACAACCAAGGTCACTCGACGGACTCCTGGCTGACGGCCGTCCCTGGGCCGGTGGACCTGATTGGCAGATTGTCTGATTCCCGCCATGTGGGGGCTGAAAGCAGCCCAGCAGATGAGTCTTGGCCTGGTTTCAATGCCCAAACCAGCCGGCTGCGTCCAATCTCCAGCTGGACCCAAGAAACGCATCGACAGCTGGATCTACATCCAAGCTAAGAATTGGATTATTTGAGTTTGTATAACTGCGAATACTGATAAAATTAGAATGCCGGAGGGAAAAGCTGTCGAACTATTTGAGGAGCAGTCGTTATGAAGAAATATGGATGGTTGTTCTTAGGTTTGATTTCAGGGATTTTCCTGACATTTGTGTTTCTATGGACAGGGTCTATCAATAATGCCCTGGCTGAACCGTCGGGACCGGCGCCGGGGTCCTCTCCAACGCCGGAATCACCTTGGAAGGTGGACGGCATGACCTCTGGCCCGCTGGGGTCAGATGGAAACGGCGATGAAACCCCTCCAGCCGGTTTTGCCGCAGCTGTTTTGGGCCCCAGTGTGCTGGCCACACCCGTTCCCGGTGAGTCCCTGGTTTACTTTGTTCCTACGGACAACGATGCCTCTGCTACGGTAATATACTTATATAATACCGACACTGCTGCTCACGTGGTGGCCTTAAGGGGTTACGCCTACAACGGCGTTCTGGTATATTCGCTGAATATCAATGTGGGAGCGAGCTCGTTCTTGCGGTTGGTGAGTGATTCGGTGGCTGCCGCACCCCCGCCCAGTTGGGCAACACCTGCTGCGGTCATCACCAATTTCACCGATTTCACATATTTTGCCAGCCTTTCGCTGCCCAAAGGTGTAAAGGCCGAAGGCTATGTTTTGTTCAATCCTGGTACCGGCGTTATCAATCCACGCCTCGATCAGGGAGCGATTCCTTTGCGCTTCAGCACCGATCCGGCTTCCGTATTCTTGCCCTCGGTTCAAGCCGGGTCTTAGGACCGAAAGCAGCGCTCTACAGCTGGTTAAATTAACGGAGGGCGATTTACTCGCCCTCCGTTTTGGAAGGTGATGAGAGCCTGCTGTCGGCACAGATCGAACCGTTCTAATAACCGTTCCCCTGCCGATCGCCAAGGCATACAGCCCGCTGTTGGTGGCAGGAAATTCGCTGAGATTATAGATGGCTCCGCGGTCTTGGCCCCAATAGGCAACAAAAAACGCAAGCCATTTGGCTTGCGTTTTCCAGGTAGCGGGGACAGGATTCGAACCTGCGACCTCCGGGTTATGAGCCCGACGAGCTGCCTCTGCTCTACCCCGCAACAACAAATGGGATTATAGCACCCGGCATTCTTTTGTCAAGTGCGCTAATTCGCAAAGCGCCCCAAATCGCGATTTTAGGGCTTCTTCCTTCTAGGGGACACGCCGGCAACATGGGCCGCTGTCTGGTTGAAGTCAGCACTGAAATAGTTTCCTGCTGCTGGTAAGTCGTCTAATCCAAGTTGTCTGGCCAATCCGATAGTGAAGCATTTGCTGATGGCGATGCATTCAGCCAGCTCTAGATGAGAGAATGGTGCCTGGCGTTGTCTTCCCTTCAATCGGCCACCGGCGTCAAGATTTACTTAAGTACCATTCTTTCCAGCAGAAACCGTGATACACTCCATGCTGAACAACCTTTGCTTCAGGGCTTCGTAAGATGTGCCCTTTTTTGGCGCAGGTTGGTCTATTCTGTCCCAATTTCTGGAAGCTCCGCCAGGATGGGAAGTTCTGCTGTTTCTAGAGAATGACCGCCTTGGCTGGTCAAGCGCTCCGGAATTCAGTGGGGGAAAGCCGACACCACAAACAGATGAGCACTAAACATGTATCGTTCTTAATAGATAGAGCTGCGAATCTAGATTCGGCTGTTCTTTCAACATGCGGTGCTCTCTAGCAGAATATCGAATGAGATAGGCACGTGGCAATCTGAAAGGATGAAAGGGATGAATTGCACGAATTGCGGTCAGGACTATTCTGAAGGCAGTCGCTATTGCGAAAAGTGCGGTGCGCCGGTTGGTGAAGGGGTGCCGAAAAGGGAAGCGGTTGATCATCCGCCAAGCCCTGGGGTGGTGAAGGGCGGGGATGGCATATTGAGATGGGTATATGAGATGAATATGTGGAAAAGCCCAACTCTGGTGATCACGATCTGGAAAGTGCTGATGCTAGCGGCGGTAGTGCCGGCACTGCTGCTCTTCTTCCTCAACCTGGGGGATGGCATCGGTACCGCGCTTCTGGCATTCGTGAAAGTGTTGGGAATTGTTGCTGGTATTGTCACCGGGCTTATGCTGCTGGCCTATCCGTTGGTCGCCGTGTTGAACGGGGGAAAGTATTGCGTGCTTTTCGAGATGGACGATCAGCGTGTCAAGCACATACAGATGCAGAAGCAATTTAAGAAAAACCAGCTGCTGTCGATGATTGTCTCTTTGGCTGGGGTGATGGCTGGCAATGTGCAGGCGACAGCGGCGGGGATGCTGGCTGGATCAAAACAGAGCTCGTTGAGCAGTTTTGAAAAGGTAAAATCAATCACCGTAAATGAAAGACGCCATGTCATCTATGTCAACGAGAAGCTGTCCCGTAATCAGGTTTATGCGGATACGGCTGACTTCGCATTTGTCAGCAGCGCCATCATCAGCCGCTGTAAAAAAGCCAAAGTGACCTACACCAAAAAATGAAGAAGAACCATCTTGTTTCCGCGGCGATACTGCTGCTGATCATGACTGTGACCATCCTTGTTCCCCGTATTTCCGCCAGCCCAGCCGTCGACGCTGCGGGGACGGGCAGAATTGAGATAGCCGACGAAGGCATTCTGCTGCAGTTTTCAGTCCTCGGCGGCACTATCACCGAGGCCACTGATGACGGCTGGGAATCGAAGTACTTCATCAAGGGCACAGCAAGCCCCGGCGAAACGATCCAAATAGAAGCCAGCGGCCACGGCACCACCATGAGCCAGTCCAACCCGGTCAATGAAGATTTGGAGGCCACGCTGAGCGTCTGGTTCGATGCCGGAAATGGCGAGGAAAACAGAGAAGTCGTGACCCTGGCGCCGGGAGAGAGCGGCTCGGTTTCCTCCAGCTTTACGGTGCCCGACGATGTCCGCAGCGTCAAGATTTTCGGCATCATCAGCAACGCCTGGATCAATCCGTATGGCGGCGGCAGCCGTTCGCTGATACTCAACGTCGAATTTGAAGTGGTGGCGGCAGAACAGCCCTTCATTGGACAGGTGGAAGAGCCCGAGACAGAGCCTGAGTCGGGCTCTTCGACATCGGCGGCGAACCCAACCGCAAGCCGGCCGATTACGCGGGTTATCATTGTGGTGGGCATCGCCATTGCCGGGACACTGGGTGTCATTGCCGCCGGGCTTGCCAGAAAGGCAGCCGCCTCTGAAGAAGATGAGCAGCCCACGAATGAGATCGTGTATGTGTTGAACCCGTCTCATGAACGGTTCGATATGGAGCTCAATAAGCCGGTCACCTTAACTGTCACCGGCTACAGGGTAACCCGGCAGGGACACCAGATCGAACCAGGGGCGCTTATCAATATCAGCCTGCCGCCGGCTCTGGCAGAGAATTTCAACCTGCAGACGACCGGTTCCAACGGGCAAGTTGCCTGCATCATCACCTTACTGAAAATGCCATCCGCTGCCTCGGCAGCGCTGGCGGTGAACGGCGTGTTTCCTCATGGCACAGCGAACACGCAGGTCCAGCTGGCCCTCAAGATGGAGTTCGCGATTTCTCCGGGTAATTATCCAAGAATCGTCTACAACCAGCATGAAGAACGGTGGCGGGTTCCAGAGTTGGCCGCCTTCTTCCGCGATCCGGCGCACGGTTCGCCGATCAGGGTTGGATTCTACTATGGCTTTGTGGATCCGCCGCTGACATTTGAACCGGATATTCTGGAGGTAGAAGAGAGTTACACTTCGGATGATGGCCTGACCTACAGCTTTAAGTTAAATGTCCGCGATGGAATAGACCTGGAGACTCATTTTGGTGAAGACCTCACCAAAAATGACGGCAGGGTGACGGTAAGCGTGATAGTGAAGGATGAAAAAGGGAGAGAGTACCGGGCAGCGACAGACCTGCAGCTGTCGCCCCAGCTGCGGATGATAGCCTGCAGCTGCGGCAAAAACGCGGAAACGCGGGGGCGTCGCCCCAGCCTGTATCAGGGACTGGAGCTGGACGACCTGGAATTCATCGCCGACGGCATCGACAAACTCCCGCTGCAGATCTTCTTCATTCGCAGTGATAAAAAAGTGACCGAAGGTGCCGAGGCCGAGGCGGTGATGGACATCGTTGAGGTGGAGAAAGTCGAATGGACCACAACCACTTCATATGAAGAGCCGGCGGCAAACTCGGAAAACAGCGGCGGCGGCTTCTTTGCCTATGATCTTGGCTCCAGCGAATGGATAGCAGCGGACAAGGACGTCGTAAACGGGGTTTATGCTCTGGAAGTGGATGCCCGGATTCGC
>JAHEEY010000392.1 GCA_024640485.1 Chloroflexota bacterium
CCGGGGAAAGAGCCTCCTAGACGGCGCTGCTGCCGGCTAGAAACCGCTCGATTTGGCGGCGAGTGTCCCTCCATTCATGGTGGACGATACCTGCCATGCCTATCTGCTCGGCTCCACGGGCGTTTGCCTCTGAATCATCGATGAAGATGGCATCGGACGGCGCCGCGCCCAACCGGGAAAGGGCCAGTTGGTAGATGGCGGGATCCGGCTTCACCAGGCCAACCTCATTGCTCATGATGACTGGCTGGCATTGGGCCAGCTCCGGTAAATGGCGGTAAACCCATTCGGCGTGAATCTCATTAATATTGCTGATGATGCCCACCTGAACCCCCTCTTTGCGGGCCAGGGACACAGCGTAGTCGATCGCCGCATCAACCCGGGTTTGGCTGATACAGAGCTTCTCAGCAAAGCGCTGGAACCCGCTTTCCAGCCCTACTTCCCGGCTGAGCAGTTGGTAGAACCCATCCCCATTCAGCCTGCCGGTGCCGAAATCCGTGCCGGCACGCTCAAACGTCCGCCGAACCTCCCCTATGCCCGCACGGCTGATGCTTGCCACCGCCGCTATCGTGGCCGCATGGTCATAATCTACCAGCACCCCGCCCAGATCAAACAGAACAGCTCTCAATTCGTCACCTCTTTGCACCTTCATCACCAACGGCGAAGTTCAACCAACTACTCACCCTTGCCTCGCCAAATTATCACCGTAATGGGGTTGAAGTACAATCCCAGGATGAGATGGATATAATTAGCCTACGAACTGTGACGTGCGCAGTTGCTATTTACAAGCGGTGATCAACCCTAAGGAGGACCAGATGGCACTCATCGACATGCCTTTGTCTGAGCTGAAGAATTATCGGCCCGATCGGAATGAACCAGCTGATTTTGATGATTTCTGGCAGCGGAGTATCGCCGAAACCAGGCAGCAGCCGCTCAATGCCCAGTTTGAGCCTGTTGATTTTGGGCTGCAGACGGTGGACGCCTTTGATGTCACCTTTGCCGGCTACGGCGGTCAGCCGGTTAAAGGTTGGCTGCTGCTGCCCCGGCAGCGGACGGAACCGCTGCCCTGCGTAGTGGAATATATCGGCTACGGCGGCGGCCGCGGTTTTCCCATTGACTGGCTGCTGTGGAGCAGCGCGGGGTACGCCCATCTGGTCATGGACACTCGCGGACAGGGAAGCAGCTGGCGGCACGGCGATACCGCCGATTTGCCCACTGCCGGCTCCAGCCCCCACTATCCCGGCTTCATGACCCAAGGCATCCTCGATCCGGACAGCTATTACTACCGTCGCGTCTTTCTAGATGGGGTGCGGGCGATTGAAGCGGCCCAAAGCCACCCGGCAGTGGACAGCGATCGCATTGCCGTGACCGGCGGCAGCCAAGGAGGGGGCATCACCCTGGCAGCTGCCGCCCTATCCTCTCAAGTGAAGATCGCCATGCCCGACGTCCCATTCCTTTGCCATTACCGCAGAGCCACCGAGCTGGTAGACACCCTGCCGTACAACGAAATCACCCGCTTCTGCGTCACCCATCGAGACAAGGTCGATACCGTCTTCGAGACCCTCTCATATTTCGATGGTGTCAATTTCGCCGTCAGAGCCCGTGCCCAAGCGCTCTTCTCCGTCGGCCTGATGGACGACATCTGCCCGCCATCCACAGTATTTGCTGCCTACAACTATTACGGCGGTCCAAAGGAGATCAAGGTGTGGCAGTTCAATAATCACGAAGGCGGCGGCGTCCACCACTCGGTTGAAAAGGTCAAATTTATCAACAAGCTGTGGCGGTAGGCTGCTGCCCAATTTCCATCCGGTTTCAGCAGCGGGGCGACGCTGCCCAGGTCAGCGTCGCCCCGCTTTCTTGAGAAGGAACTGGCTCGACTCACCATTCAGGATACCATTCACATAGAAGGAGGTCCGGTACCCTTATGCTGCATCTGAAATCGATCCAAATTCAAACCCCTCCAGCGGGAAAAGCAGACAGCTTCCCTTTCAATATCCCGGCGCTGCGGTCGGCGGAGGAAATAGTCCTCACATCACCAGTCACTTTCCTGGTCGGTGAAAATGGATCGGGCAAGTCGACGCTGATGGAGGCGATCGCATTTGAAGCCAACATGATCGCCGTGGGCAGCGAGAATCTGGATCGAGACAGGACGATGTCGGCGGTAAGCCCGCTTTCAGACAGCCTCCAACTAATCTGGCAGCTAAAAACCAGAAAGGGATTCTTCCTTCGGGCTGAGGATTTCTTTGGTTATGTAAAGCGATTGGCGCAGATGCGATCCGAACTGCAGCAAGATCTAAAGCGAGTGGAAGAGGAATATGCCGATCGCTCGACATTTGCCCAGAATCAGGCCCGGTTGGCATATCAGAACCAACTTCACGGCATGAACCAGCAGTACAGCCGGGCTCTAAATGATTTTTCCCACGGTGAAAGCTTCCTTGAGCTCTTCCAGTCTCGTTTCACCCCCGGCGGGCTCTATCTGCTGGACGAGCCTGAAGTGCCCCTCTCACCCTCCCGCCAGCTGACCCTGATTTCGATGTTGAAGCAAATGGTCGACCAGGAGTGCCAATTCATCATCGCCACCCACTCGCCCATTTTGATGGCATTTCCCGATGCCGTCATCCTCAGCTTTGACGAAACCCCGCTGCGGCCGGTGAGCTATGATTCTCTGGACCACGTCACCCTGACCCGATCGTTCCTCAATGATCCGGAGCAATACCTTCGCTACCTGTGATTCCCCGACGCTGGTCCACCACCACTGCTGTCTCGCTGCCGGTTATGCTACAATACCGGGATTCCACGGAATGAACAGCAACTACTATGACCGATCTATCTATCATCATCGTGAATTACAATACCAGGCAGCTGCTAGACGATTGCCTCCAATCGCTGTATCAGGCTGACCCACCTCCAGGTGGCATGGAAATCATTGTGGTAGACAATGCTTCTTCCGACGGCAGCCGGGAGATGATTGCCGAACTACACCCAGATGTGACCTTGATCAACAACCCGGTAAATCAAGGGTTTTCCGCCGCCAATAACCTGGGAATCCAAGTGGCCCAGGGCAGCTACTTTCTCTTTCTCAATTCAGACACCGTCGTCTCCCGGCAGGCATTGGTTCAGCCGCTGGCTTACCTGCAATCCCATCAGGAGGCCGGCGCCATCACCGTCCATCTGGTCTATCCAGACGGCCGCCGCGATCCAGACAATCACCGGGGATTCCCCACGCCGTGGAATTCCTTCTGCCATTTCTCAGGGCTGGGCATCCTGTTCCCCCACGTCCCCAAATACAACGGCTACTTCCAGGCCTACGCTGATTTTAGCCAGACGCACCAGGTAGATGTCATCGCCGGCTCCTTCATGATGATGCCGGCGGACCTATGCCGGCAGCTCAACGGATGGGATGAGAGCTACTTCTTCTACGGAGAAGACATCGATTTCTGCTATCGTATTCATCATGCCGGCTACCAGATCATCTACTATCCCGGCGTGGAAGTGCTCCATTACAAAGGGGCCAGCTCCGGGCTGCGCAAAGAGTCGGCCAATATCGCCCGCCCCCCGAGAGCGACCCGGATCAAGGTAGCTGAAGAATCAGTAAACGCCATGAAGATCTTCTACCGAAAATTCTACCAGCAGCAGTACCCTCCGCTAGTAACAACCCTGGTGTTGGCGGGGATTCAGCTGCGCGGTTGGCTGCGCATTTTGAATCATCGACTGAAGTAGATCGACCCAAGCCCTGGAGATCAACCATTGAACAGTAACTCACCAACGAATCAGCGCCATCATACGGGTATCTGGTGCGTCGCCATCCTACTCTTCACATTCCTGCTGCTGGCCGGTATGTTGGGACGGATGCGATCGCAGGCGGCGGCAGCATCGCCAGTCACCGATGAATTCGGCTACGGCTTCAATGTCGCCGATTGGGATATCCCGCGGCTGCAGTCAATGGGGTTCAATTGGGTCAAAGTGTTCAACGGCCCGGGCAGCCGACTTCCGGTCAAGGTACTGCTCAGAGTCGAGGCCAACGCCAGCCATTTAGGTGACATTAACGGTTTCGGGAACAGCATCCAAGGGCTGGCTCAATCCCAGAAAGGATTTGTCGACGCCTACGAAATCGGCAATGAACCCAACCTGGACGCCGACTACGGCTGGAAGGTCTCTCCCAACGCCCCTGATTATGTCAATTTGCTGTGCGAGGCGTACAGCCGGATCAAAGCGGTCGACCCCAATGCCATCGTGGTTTCTGCCGGTTTGGCCCCCACCGGCCGGGTCCAGGGCAGCTGGAACGGACATGCCGGGCATGTAGGCGGCTACCAGGACGAGCGGGAATATTTCAAAGAATTTATCGCTGCCGGCGGCGGCAGCTGCCTGGACGCGGTTGGCTACCACCCTTACGGATTCAGCGCTGACTTTGACGCCCAGCCAGACGTGCAGCTGAATGGCGATACCCTGAACTGCGTCAACGGCTTCTGCTTCCGCGGCGCCGAGAAGCTTTACCAGCTGATGGTTGCCAATGGGCTGGGCGACAAGCATATGTGGGCCACGGAATT
>JAHEEY010000045.1 GCA_024640485.1 Chloroflexota bacterium
GTGGGCGTCAGCGTACGACATGATCCGGGCCTGCAGCATCTTGTCGGGGGAGAAGCCGATGCCGGGGACGATGTTGGACGGCTCGAAAGCGGCCTGCTCGATCTCGGCGAAGTAGTTCTCGGCGTTGCGGTTCAATTCCATCACACCCAGGTCGTGGAGGGGGTAATCGCCGTGGGGCCATACCTTGGTCAGATCAAAGGGGTTGATGTGGTAAGTTTCCGCTTCCAGCTCCGGCATGATCTGGACTTTGACGTTCCATTTCGGATAGTCGCCGGCCTCGATCGATTCGAACAGATCCTTCTGGGCGCTTTCCCGGTCTTCGCCGATGATTGCGTTCCCTTCGGCGTTGGTCCAGGTCTTGATCCCCTGGGCGGTCTTGAAGTGGAACTTGACCCAGAAACGCTCGTTGTCGCTGTTGATGAAGCTGAAGGTGTGGCTGCCGTAGCCGTTGACGTGCCGGTAGCTCTGGGGCAGGCCGCGGTCGCTGAACAGGATAGTGATCTGGTGCATGCTCTCAGGGGAGAGGGACCAGAAATCCCACATCGCGGTAGGGGAGCGCATGTTGGTCTTGGGGTCCCGCTTCTGCGTGTGGATGAAGTCGCTGAACTTGTAGGCGTCGCGGATGAAGAAGACCGGGGTGTTGTTGCCCACCAAATCCCAGTTGCCTTCCTCAGTGTAGAATTTCACCGCGAAACCGCGGACGTCACGCTCGGCATCGGCTGCGCCGCGCTCGCCGGCGACGGTGGAGAATCGCAGCAGGCAGTCGGTCTGCTTGCCGACTTCGGAGAAAATAGCCGCTTTGGTGTACTTGGTGAGGTCATGGGTGACCGTGAAAGTGCCGAAGGCGCCGGACCCTTTAGCATGGACGATCCGTTCCGGTACCCGCTCCCGATTGAAGGTAGCCATTTTTTCCAACAGCTGGTAATCCTGCATCAAAACCGGGCCGCGGGGGCCGGCAGTGAGGGAATTCTGGTTGTCGCCGATGGGGTTGCCCTGGGCTGTGGTTAACTGTTTACGTTCGCTCATCTTTGTCTCCTTGTTCAAATAAACTAACGATCTCGCTGGTCGGAGGCTGTCCCTGCCGCGGCCTTCACGGCGGTCTGCCGCTGACATTATCAACGATGCCGGCAGCGGCGGCGCCTGGACGCCTCATCTCTAAATTGGACGGATCAAAATGCGATGTTGGCTGCGATGTGGGCGGTAGCCGCTGAGGCGAATTGGCCCATGGTTTGCCCGGGGGAGCGGTCAGCAAACCCATTGTCACCCCACGCGCAGATCTCTGCCAGTGACACAGAAGAGTACCCCGGGCGCAGCTTACTGCCCTGGGACGAACCGATCTGTGGACTATTAACTGGCGGACCGGACTAGCTGGTAGCTCCAATGCCCGTTGCCGGATGAACAGATCGCTTCAACTCAACTGAGCTTAAGAGAAATCGGCCAGCTCCAACACCTGTATTGGACTCTCCGAGCTGATCTGTTCAAACTGTCTCCCTACAGAAATATTATATAACAGCCGGCGCCCAGATCCTACCGCTGGCCCAGATTTCTTATAGTCGACCAAGGTTTCTCCGCCGGCGCCTACTTGCCGCCGGACAGCTGCTCTATTTCGTACTGGGCCAGGGCCGCTTTGGCTTTGATCAGCAGCCGATATTTGGCCATCAGTTTAGCCTCGTTTCCGGCCATCGCCGCCTTAAGCATGTCCCCTTCGATCTCTGCCACATCCAGCCGCTTGTAGTAGTCCAGGGACTCTTTCAGGTGGGCCAGCACAATCATGCCGGTCAGGATGGGGTGATTGTTGGTCACATTGACCGCCGAATCTGCCAGCCCGTGCTCCAATTCCACTTCCAGCCCCATGACGAAGTCGTCCAGCTCGATGGGCAGGCCGCCTAAATCGAGTTCAGACAGGACCACCGCCGCTTCTTCCTCTCCGACTTCGGCGGATGTCAGCGCTGTCCAATCACGAATCCTAAGCAGCCGGCATACCCGCTTCACTTCCTCAACGGTAACGTAAACAGGAATCTCCATATGACTCTCCAATCCTTCCTTCTACTTCGCAGATGAATTTTGGGCCGATGGGTGCCGTCGACGCCGGCGACGGGGCGGGGACAGTTCGCCCCTAACAGCGGCGTCCGCCTAAACGTCTCAGATGCTTGGAATGATCTGCCCCGCTATTCATAATGCGCCGGCAGCGGATCGATGGGCGGCTCCCGATCGTCCCAGATGACCAACACTGGGCCTCAAGATTTAGTTTATGACTGGCACCGGCTGCCGTCAAGCAAGTCGGGCAGCGGCTTGATCTGACCCGGAAAGGCGATCTCTACCCTTTTCTGAGAATAGCCGGTTTACTGATGCCGAAAAGGATGGAACTCTGTATATTTCGCCTGGGGAAAATGAACCCTACCTCGCTGAACTAGAACAGCGACAATTGACAGAAGGCGGCCGCGCGGGCGACATAGTCTGAAAGGGCGGAACGATGCGCTGGCATCGGGGATAGTGGTATGAATTGGACTGACCGGCTGAAGCCGGAAACGATTAAATGGATTACCTTGGGCTTGCTGACCTTGACGGCCGTGGCCCTATTTGCCGAGTTAGCCGAGGATATTTGGCTCAAGGAAGGGTTTGGCTGGGACGCGCCTATCATGCTGACGATCCACCGGCTCAGCGTCCCCTGGCTGGATTGGCTGATGAAGAAAGTATCGGCCACTGCCGGAAGCCGCATCGTTCTGCCGCTTGCCGCCGCTGCGGTGTTCTACCTTTGGCGCAAAGAATGGGCTGTTTCATTGGCCATCGTGCTGGGATATGGCGGCGTGATGCAGCTGAGTTCGATTCTGAAGCAGCTGTTCGCCAGGCCCAGGCCGTCTGTATTCCCGCCGCTGGCCTTAGAGAGCAGTTTCAGTTTCCCCAGCGGCCACACCATGTCGGCGGTCGCCTTCTACGGCCTGCTCTCCTTGCTGCTGTGGCGGCACCACCAGCGGATATGGGCCGTCCTGCCCGGGCTGTGGGTGCTGTTGGTGGCGTTCAGCCGTGTCTATCTGGGGGTGCATTATCCCAGCGACGTACTCGCTTCGCTGGCGGTAGGCACCATCTATCTCGCCGCCCTGTACCTGCTGTTTGAGCAGGTGGAAAAGCGCAGCCGCAAAGCTGCCGGCTGAAGCCGAAATCAGAAAGGTTCTCTGGTCAGCCTGATGAAGCTGCCCGTGACTGCCATCGACGCTCTGGCCTGATGCCGGCAGCAGCCAATTTCCTGCAGCTTAAACGAGGCGACCGGACCCAGAGGTCTTTCGTGACGCAGCCGCTTCAAACTGATAAGATGCGTAGGTATCAGCAGGGGTGGTAACGGGAGCGGCTTCTCGCCGTCGTGCGGCCCCGCAGTAGCGTCCATGTGAGATGAATCAAGATGACATTGTGGCAGCAGCTTTTTCAGACAATCGGATACCCGCTGGTGGCCCTGGGCATCGGCCTGGAAAGCATCGGCATCCCCGCGCCCGGGGAGACAGTTCTGCTTGTCGCCGCCGCCGCGGCTGCCACCGGCTCTGGAAACATCTTCTGGGTCATCGCCGCCGCCGCCGCCGGCGCCATTATCGGTGACAACATCGCCTTTCGCCTGGGCAAGCGCTACGGGCGAGGGATCATGATCCGGCTGCCCTTCATCGATGAGCAGAAGCTGGCCCACAGTGAGGCGTTCTTCAACCGCCACGGCCCCAAGACTGTGGTTATCGCCCGCTTCATCCCCATTGTCCGCTCTGTGGTCTCCTACATCGCCGGCATCAACCAGATGGACAGCCGCGCCTTCACCGTTTACAACCTCAGCGGCGGGCTGCTGTGGGCTTCGATCATCGGCACCCTGGGCTTTGTTTTTGGCAAAAATCTGAATGTGGTGGAACAAGGGCTGCGCCGGGCCGGCGGTATCTGGGTTGCGGTCCTGCTGCTGGCCATGTTCCTGATATGGGTAAACCATCGCTGGCATCAGAGCGAGCGCCAATTCGAGATAGGCCGCATCGGCACTATCTACGTCTGGTGGTTGACCGGACTGCGTTGGCTGACTCGACAGGGAAGGCGCGGCCTGCTTCTGTACGGCCTGCTGCTGGTGGTCAGCGGCTGGGTGACCGGTGTCATGCTGGATGATTGGGTTGAGCGGGAGCCGGAGCTGTATCAGCGCGACCGGTTGGCAGCAGACTGGCTGCGGCTGGGCGCCAGCGACGTGCCGCTGGGGGTGGAAGCGCTTGCCTGGCTGGGTGATGTCCGCTCGCTGGCCGGGATCACACTTCTGACTGCCGGGTGGCTGTGGTGGCGCGGCAGACGGCGGCGCAGCTGGCTGACCGTTGTCAATTTTGCCGGGGCGCTGGCACTCGGATGGGGGCTGCAGATCTGGATGAAACGGCCGCTGCCTCCTTCACCTGAACAAGCCTGGCGGCTGACAGCCTACGCTTTCCCGCATCTCTCCAGCATGCTGTCGGTGGCGGTATTCGGCTGGCTGGCGGTGCTGTGGTTGAAACATCGCTCTTGGACCAGCCGGGTCAACGGCACCACCGTCGCCGCTTTCTTACCCTTGAGCATCGGTGTCACCGGTCTCTACTTGAGGCAGGCCAATCTGAGCGATGTAATGGCAGGGCTCTCATTAGGTTTTCTGTGGTTGGCTATTCCGTTGGCGCTGGCCGGTGATGACTTGGCCCAGGCGGGCCGCTCCGCTAAAGACAAAGCGGGTAAAATGACCGCTCGCCAGCGGCTCCACTTTCTGCTGGCATTGACCATACCGGTGCTGGTGCTGACCTTCGTCGAGCCGCCGCTGGCTCAAGACCCCAGCTACCACAACTTCGCCGATACACGCTCGTTTTGGGGTATACCCAACTTCCTTAACGTCACCTCAAACGCCCCTTTTCTGATATTAGGGCTGTTGGGCCTGCTGTTCCTGCGCCGGCTGCGGCGGGCCAAGGGCTGGCCCGCCTTTGTCACCCTACTGGAGGAGCGGCCCTATCTGGTCTTCTTCTTCAGCGTGGCGGTTACCAGTCTGGGATCTGCCTACTACCATCTGGCCCCAGACAATACCCATCTGGTTTGGGACCGGCTGCCGATGACCTTTGGCTTCATGTCGTTGTTCGCGGCGGTCATTGTGGACCATATTGACCGGGATGCCGGTATCCGTATGCTTCTCCCCATGGTGGCCATAGGCATCGCCAGCGTTCTCTACTGGTATTGGAGCGAACTGCATCTTCATGGGGATCTGCGCTTCTACGTTGATGTGCAGTTCTACCCGTTGATGGCTATTCCCTTGATCATGGCTCTATTTCCCTCCCGTTATTCCCACAGCGAGCAGATATATTACATCATCTTGCTCTATGGCCTGGCCAAGCTGTTTGAGGTGTTGGACCGCCCCGTCTTCGAGCTGCTCGGGGGCAGTGTCAGCGGGCACACCATCAAACATCTGGTCGCCTCGCTGGCAACCTACTTTGCGCTGCGGATGCTGATTCTGCGCCGGCCGGCAGAACCGAGCGAGCCGATTGGTCTAGCTGCCGACTGAAACGATTTGCCCGCTGGGTTCAGGCCCATCCTGCTTACTTGACGGCAATGATCCGGAATCGTTTCAGTCCTTCTGGGGTCTTGACCTCAACGTCATCGCCGATGGTGTGATTGAGCAGCGCCCGGCCCAATGGGGACAAGTTAGAAATCGTCCCCTCTACTGGATTCGCTTCCGTGGAGCCGACCACCATATAGGTCTCAATATTGGCCCCTTCCTCCTGAACCACTACCGTGCTGCCCAGACGGATCAAACCGTCCGCCTGTCCCGGCTGGATCAATTCCGCGTGGTTTAAGATATAAGTCAGCTCAATGATCCTGCCGGCAACGAAAGCGCGTTCGTCTTCGGTGGTCATGTACTCGATGTTATCAATGGGATCGCTGCCGACCCTGGTTTCTTCCAGCCGATCGATGATGTCGGGCATCTTGACATCCCGCAGATAGGCCAACTCGGTCTCAATCTTCATCAGCCCACGGCTGGTTACGTATGCGCGATCGCTGTTTTCAATATTGATCATATCTTTTCCCCTGTTGAGTTGGGATGCTGGACGGCGCGGGCGGTGCCTTCAGCTGGGTCGAAGCCCGCAATAGTCCGTTAACTGCTGGCCATTGGCTCCAAGAAAAAAGGAGCCACCCGCGGCGGGTGACTCCTTGACTGACCAGCGTCTGCATCCGCGACTGCCGCCAACACCCTTCAGTGAGATGCTGCAATCATCGAATGTACGTCTGCCTGAAGTCCCTGAGCTACCAGCGGGAAGCGTTCAACACACTTCTTACCGCCGCTTAGTCCCACTCCTCGTCTTCGTCGACGTCATCGAAGGCCCAATCCAGCTTCAGCGGATTGAGTTCGCGAACCTCAAGTTGTTCATCACACTCCGGGCAGGTGATAATTTGGCCCAATTTCGGCGGGTTGTGAAATCTGATAAACGCCTCACACTCGGGACATTCAGCGACCTTAACTTTATTGCTGCTGATGCTCATGCTTTATCCTACCTCTAGCATTCGTTGCTAATTTCTGCCAGTGAACAATATCCCAGCCATCGAATCCAAAATCACAAAATCAAGGTTTCTTCGCCCGCGGCTTGCGAGCTTTCTTGCCGGCTGCAGACTCTTTTTTCGGCTTCTCTTTTTTTGGACCAGCCTGCTTTTTAGAAGGCTTGCGCGTACCTTTATCTGGCATCAGATGTTCTCCTTACGATGCACCCAAAGATGATCAGATTATAGTGCCCGGGCGGATCTCCTGCATCCGTCAAAAGCCTTGAATCCCTATGTCAAATGACGTATCTCTATATGGCGGGCTTGAACTGGGGGGGTAGGGCAGGAATCGGGGCTGCGGCCCGGCTGCAGGGTTGATCAAGGCAGCTGAGGGCCTGGCTGCCCACGATGTCTATTAGGCTCAAAATGGCGGATGTGTGGGGTAGGCGCTGCCTACTCGTCTTCCAGGGTGGCCAGCCCCTTTCGCAGGGCGTAGAGGGCCGCCTGGGTCCGGTTGGCCAGATGGAGCTTGCCCAAGATGTTGCTGATGTGGGTGCGCACCGTGCGTTCGCTGACGAACAGTTCATCGGCGATGCTGTTGTTTGTTTTCCCCCGGGCCACCAGTCTCAGCACCTCGACTTCTCGGCTGGTCAGGGGATCGTCGGTCAACGGTATGTTGGCCGGCACCTTGTTCAGCTCTTGAATCACTTTCATGGCGATTTCAGGGTCCAACGAGGCGCGGCCGGCATGGACGCTGCGGATGGCATGGATCAGGTCGCTGGGGGAGGAGTCCTTCAGCAGATACCCCAAGGCGCCGGACTTGATGGCGCCGAAAATGGTGGCATCTTCGCTGTAGCTGGTCAGCACCAGGATGCGTGCCGCCGGATTCGCCGCCTTGATCTCAGCGATCGCTTCCAGCCCACTCTTGCGGGGCATCTGGATATCCAGCAGGATGACATCCGGATTGAGCTGCAGCGCTTTCTGAACCGCCTCTTCACCATCAGCGGCGATGCCCACAACTGCCATGTCCGGCTGGGCGCCGATCAGCGTTTCCAGCCCTTTGCGTACCACCGCATGGTCATCCGCCAGAAACACCCGTATCTTATCGCTCATCCTCTACTCCTGCTTCCCGTCCACCATGCTGGCGTAGGTTGGGCCGTCATGTCCGGTATGGGAAGGTCGCTCGTACAATGGTGCCTCGCCCAGGGCTGGTCACGAATTCGACACGCCCGTTCAGCTTGCCGGCCCGTTCCCGGATGCTGGTCAGGCCCAGGCCGCCGCCCTCGGCAGCGGTCTCCAGGTCAAACCCTATGCCGTCATCGATTACGGCCAGTTCGACTTCTCCACCAGGGAGCTGCCGCAGCCGCACTTTTACCTGGGCCGCGGCGGCATGTTTGAGGGCGTTGTTCAGCGCTTCTTGAGCGATATGATACAACGTTTCTTCCAGGTCCTGGCTTAATTCAACCGTTTCGTCGACCTTGAGCTCGGCGTTGACCCCCGCCCGTCCTTCAACTGCATTGAGCCGCTGCTGCAGCGCCCGCAGCAGGCCGACCTGTTCCAGCAGCGGTGGGCGCAGTTTGTGAACCAGCAGGCGCATTTCCTTCAGCGCCTGGCTGCCGGTCCCCAGAAGCTCGTCAAACAGCTGGCATGCCTGCTCGAACTCCCCGACTTCCGCCAGATTCTTTCCAGCTTCGGCGAATAGGGTGACCCCGTACAGCGATTGGGTTACAGAGTCATGCAGTTCCCGGGCCAGCCGGTTGCGCTCTTCCATCACCATCAGCTGCTCAGCCCGCTGCCGCAGCTGGGCATTGTCCACCACCATGCCCACCTGTTCCCCCACTGACACCAGCAGGTCGCTGGCTTCACTGGCCTTGAGCTGTGCCTGCAGCCCGGTGAACACCGTCAACACCCCTAATACCCGTTCGTTTGCCGCGACCGGTACGCCGATATAAGTCAGCACAGTCGGGCTCCAGGCCAGCGGTTGGGTCCGGGAGTCTTGGGCCATATTCGCGATCATCAGCGGCTGATTGTGTTCCATGATCCAGCGGGTCAGCTGGTCCTGGGCCACCGTTATCGAGGTCAGCTTGCCGGCAGTCTCCTCCGGTAAGCCGTGTTGGGCCGCCAGCTCCAGCCGTTCTCCGGTCGGTTCCAGCAGATGGATGCAGCCCGCTTTGCCGTCAATGGCGGTCAGTACCCGCTGCAGGGTGCGCTTGATGGTTGTTTCCAGGCCGCTGGAGTCAGCGGCTACTTCCAAAATGTCGTACAGGGCGTCGAGTTTGCGCAGCCGCTCCACCGCCCGCCTTTCCAGCAGCCGGAACACTTCCCGGTGTTCGGTGCTGTCACTGACAAACCCTTCCAGCATGGAAAGGGCGCCGTCCGGCCCCGGAATCGCTTTGCCCACATCCAGCACCCACCGTTCGTGCCCCTGGGCAGTGACAATCCGGTAGACGCAGCGATAAACCAGCTGGTTGGCCACCGCCTGCTGAATTTCTTTCTTCAGGTCGTCCCGATCTCGGGGGTGTACCAGCTCCCAATAGCTGACCCGCTGTTCGCCGGTCAGCTGGTTGGCGGCATAACCGGTCAGATCCAGACAGTTTCGGCTGAGATACAGCATCTCACGATCGCCGTTGAGCCGGCAGCGGTAAACCATGCCCGGCAGGTTATCGATGATGCTGGACTGTATCACCGTCCCTGCGGCGTGGTCAGCCGTTCTGCTGTTGGGGTCGCTGGATTGGTCCACACCACTATTTTAGCCTAAGGCAGCTGATAAGAAAACAAGCGGAGGTGTTGGCTCAGGGGAGGCATCTGGGCGTCTTTCGCTGGAGCGACAGCTATTCCAGCTGAGTTGATTGGTCGGTGATGGGCGGCTGGGAGGATGCCGCTGGTTCGTGGCCGCTGGTAGGCATCAGCTTGCCGCGGACAGCATCGCCAAGGATCTTCAATGTCGCCAGCATCGGCACGATCAAAATCGCCGCCAGGACTCCGCTCAGCGCCAGGGCGGCGATGAGGGCTACCATGACCACCCCTGGATGCAGCTGCAGTTTCTTGCCCATCAACCGGGGGCGCAGCCACAGATTGTCCAGCTGCTGGATTGCTGTGTACACCGTCAGCAGCAGCAGGATCACTCCCAAAGGAGACAGCGGCAGCCAACCCAGCCGGTAAAGCCAGACAATTAACAAGCTGCTGATGCTAACCAGCAGTGACAAGATGGCGAAGATCAACAGCTGCATCCGCAGAAAGACCCCCCAGACGGCGTCAATCTGAATCAGTAATTGATCCCCTTCTGCTTGATACTGCGCTGGCAGCAGCGAGACCAGACCAGGCCTGATTCGAGGCGCGTCTTTCAGGAAATAGTACAGGGCGATCAGGATCACCAGGCTCCACATCAGGTTGCTGGTTACGGAAGAGATGATGGTGCCGGAGCCAAGCGGCAGCCGGGCAAAGGCGTTGCCGACGGGATCTTCCAGGCTGGACACCAGCGGGGTCAAATCGAAGTGGAAACCCAGAAACACCACCGGCTGTTCCACCCACATCTGCATCTCTGCCAGCGCTTGATGAAGCTCCTGTTCCAGCCGGGCTACCTGTCCCCAGACGGTGGCACCCAAAAAAGTGACTATGGCTAATGTTGCGGCGATCGAGATCGAATAGACCAGCAGGACTGCTGCTTTCCGGCTAAGGCCGAAACGTGTCTCAGCCAGTGCTACTGGCGGATTCAACAGGTACGCCAACAGCACTGCCACCAGCAGGGCGTTTAGCAAAGGCCTGGCCGAGATCAGCAGCCATGCCAGGGCAAGCAAAAAAAGCAGCCCAAGAAAAAACAGGGCTGCTTGAGTCCAAATTCTGCGGGTTATCAATGTCCCTCCGGGGAATCCGAGAGAAGAGCTTGGCCTGATAGGGTCGGGGCTAGTTGTCGCCGTAATCTCTGTCGTCTTGATCGTCGAATTCACTCTTGTGATTCTTCAGACGAAGCGACACCGGCTTCTTGCGCGCCTTCATTTCAAAGGGGCGCAGTGCCGGTTCCTCAGCCAGCCATTCCAGCTGCAGAGGTTTCATGGAGATTACCGTCAAGAGCTTGTCGCATTCGCGGCAGCGCAGCTCTTGGCCTAGTTTCTTGATCCGCTTGGCGCGGACCGGAGCCTGACATTCAGGGCAAGCGGCGCTGCCGCCGGCTGCCGCCTTATTCGCCTGAGTGGGCGCGCCGACGGTGAGTTTCTGAGCCGTTGTCGCCTGCCGCACGGCGCTGCCTTCATCTTTGTCGCTCTCGATCTCTACGTCAAACCAATCCAAATGAAACGGGGAGATTGATACTACCTGCAGCCCTGCTTGACAATGAGGGCAGGTCACCAGACGGCCCAACACCGCCCCTTTAACTACCTGAACGTCACCCTGACACTCAGGGCACTGGTCAACAGACGTTGTCGCTTTGTCGATCATTCTTCTTCCTAAGCTTACGTGCCAAGAGGTTCGAGGCACAAAAGATTTCTAACATTTTACAGGAACTGGGATTGGCCTGAATCAGTCAAACGTCTAGGGTCATCTGCGACAAATGACGTAAACCGCAGTCGATTTTGCGGCTGATCGGGCCAGAGGCCGTCCGCGCCGACCAACAGCCGGCTTCTGAGGGCCCATCTCCATCAATTACACTCCTCGCCCCGGATATTTCCTGGGCCAGGAGGTGAATGCAAATTATTAGCGGCGGGTGCTGAGTCCGCGTTTGCTCCCGCAGAACGGAAGCACAGCCTAAGAAGC
Organism: Chloroflexota bacterium; assembly: GCA_024640485.1. Taxonomy (GTDB): domain Bacteria; phylum Chloroflexota; class Anaerolineae; order Promineifilales; family Promineifilaceae; genus JAHEEY01. Next base: position 11,239 of record JAHEEY010000045.1, read on the forward strand.
GTCACGGGGTCAGGCGGCCTGATTTCGGTGACGATAGAACTTCACATCTTCGCTGGGCAGCGGAGTGCTGCCGATAATCAGGTCGGCCGCTTTTTCCGCCAGCATCATCACCGGGGCATAAATGTTGGCGTTGGTGACATATGGCATCACCGACGCATCGACCACCCGCAGCCCTTCCAGGCCGTGAACCTTCATGCTCTCTGGGTCGACCACCGCCATCTCATCCGTGCCCATTTTACAGGTGCAGGATGGATGGTATGCGGTTTCACCTTCGCGGGCAACCCAATCCAAAATCTCCTGGTCCGTTTCAACCGACGGGCCTGGTGAGACTTCGCCGCCGTCATAAGGACTAAAGGCGGCTTGTCCCAGGATATCCCGGGCGCAGCGGATCGCTTCCACCCATTCCCGGCGGTCTTGCTCGGTCGAGAGATAATTAAACTTGATCGCCGGATAGACCGTCGGATCGGCGGATTTCAGCTTGACACTGCCCCGGGCATCGGAGTACATCGGCCCCACATGGACCTGGTAGCCGTGGCCGCCGCTGGGGGAGGTGCCGTCGTACCGGATCGCCACCGGCAGAAAGTGGAACATCAGGTTGGGGTAGTCGACATCCTCATTGCTGCGGATGAAACCGCCGGCTTCAAAATGATTGGTAGCCGCCGGCCCTTTCTTGAACAGCAGCCACTGCAGTCCTACCCACGGTTTGTTGTACCACTTCAGCGACGGGTAGACCGATACAGGCTGCGTGCAGCCGTGCTGGACATAAACTTCCAGATGGTCCTGCAGGTTTTCGCCTACCCCGGGCAGGTGATGGACGACATCGATCCCCAATGCTTCCAGCTCCGCGGCGTTGCCTACGCCGGACAGCTGCAGCAGCTGCGGAGAGTTGATCGATCCGCCGCACAAGATCACCTCATTGGCGTACGCTTTTTGGGGCTTACCCCCTCCCTTGACCAGCTCCACGCCGACCGCTCGTTTGCCTTCAAAGAGGATCTTGGTCACCAGGGTGCGGGTCTGGATGGTCAAGTTGCCCCGGTCAATGACCGGGTGAATATACGCTCTGGCCGAGCTGAGTCGGCGGCCCTTGTGGACATTACGGTCAAAGGGGGCGAACCCTTCTTGCTTATACCCGTTGACATCGTCGGTCAGCTTGTGGCCCGCTTGCTGGACCGCCTTGAAGAAGGCGGTGAACAGCGGATTGGTTGCCGGCCCTCTCTCCAGCACCAGGGGCCCGTCATTGCCGCGGAACTCACCGTTCCCCGCCAGACAGTTTTCCATCCGTTTGAAATAGGGCAGGCAGTGAGCGTAATCCCAGTTCTCCATGCCCGGGTCGTTGGCCCAACGCTGGTAATCCAGCGGGTTGCCCCGCTGGAAGATCATGCCGTTGATACTGCCGGAGCCGCCCAGGATTTTTCCCCGCCCGTGAGAGACGCGGCGGCCGTTCATAAAAGGTTCCGGCTCTGACTCGTATCGCCAGTCGTAAAACTTGCTGCCGATAGGATAGGTTAACGCGGCCGGCATGTGGATGAAAATATCCCACAGATGGTCGAAACGGCCGGCTTCCAGGACCAATACTCGGTGGTCTGGATCCGCGCTCAGCCGGTTGGCTAAAACGCTGCCGGCAGAACCGCCGCCGACGATAATTGTGTCGAACTTTTCGGGAAGTTGGCTCATGATTGTCTTCCTGTTGGCCCCTATTCAGAGAAATTTATTGACAGCTAAACCGTCCAGATGGTATAGTCAAAACTTATAATATTCTAGACCCAAACAGCGAGGATGCCAATAGAAAAGCTGATTGTGCGATCGTTTCTGTTTGATTGTTTTGCAAATAGGCCGGGAATTGGCTGCCGGGCCTATCGTGAGAGCCCTCGGGTAAGGCTGGCGACCTCCTTTTTCCAAGGGCTTGTTCAATGAATTGGTTAGCAGAAAACTGCTTGGGACTTAGCGGAGGAGAGGAGTGAGTCCACGTAGAACTGCTTCACAGACACGCGAACTGATATTTGAGGCGTGCAGCCGGATCCTGCGCAAGGACGGCCTTGCCGATCTCACCCTTGACGCAGTTTGCGAAGAAGCCGGCCTCAGCAAAGGCGGGCTCCTCTACCATTTTCCCAACAAAGAAGATCTAATTGGGGCGCTCTTCGAGTATCATAATGATATGTTTGAAGCGCGCCTGCAGGAATTGACCGTCGCCGAGGGGGATGAACCCGGCGCCTGGCTGCGCGCCTATGCCAAAGCGTCGGTGGAGCAGATCGTGGAGCCCGAAAACGCCAGTCTCTATGCCAGCCTATTTGCCGCAGAAGAGAAATACGCCAGCGCGCACCTGCTGATGCGTGAAAAATACGTCAGCTGGCAGCAGCGCGTGGATGCCAGCCGGATTGAGCCAGTCATGGCGACTTTGGTCAGGTTGGCAGTCGATGGGCTGTGGTTTGCCCAGATGCACAATTACGCGCCTCCTGACGAAGCGCGGCGCCAAAAAATCGTGGATGTGATCCTTTCCTTGACAAAGGAACCAGGGGGACTCGACAGGAAACATGAGTAAAGTACAGCTGAAGAACATATGGAAAATATTCGGGCCTAATCCCCAACATGTTTTCGAGACTGTGGACAAAAATGCGACCCGCAGCGAAGTTCTGCGGAATACCGGCCATGTGATTGGGGTGCGTGATGTCTCCCTGGATGTGGCCGAGGGGGAGATCTTCGTGGTCATGGGGCTGTCCGGCAGCGGCAAGTCCACCCTGGTACGCTGTCTCTCGCGGCTGATCGAGCCCACCGCCGGCAGTGTGATCATCAACGATGATGATGTCATGGCCATGGACAGCGAGGCGCTGCGAGAGCTGCGCCGGCACAAAGTCAGCATGGTATTCCAGCGGTTCGGCCTGTTCCCTCACCGGCGAGTGGTAGACAACGTGGCCTACGGGCTGGAGGTCCAGGGGATGGGTGTGGAGGAACGTCGGGCCCAGGCCAGCCAGATCTTAGAGCTGGTCGGCCTGCAGGGGTGGGGGCAGCGGTTCCCCCATGAGCTCAGCGGCGGCATGCAGCAGCGCGTTGGCCTGGCCAGGGCGCTGGCGGTGGACCCCGAAATCATGCTGTGCGACGAGCCGTTCAGCGCGCTGGACCCGTTGATCCGCCGAGATATGCAGAACGAACTGCTCAACCTGCAGAAGAGCCTGCGCAAGACCATTATTTTTATCACCCATGATTTTCTCGAAGCGATCAAATTGGGTGACCGCATCGCCATCATGAAAGATGGGGAAATCGTCCAGGTGGGCACCGCCCAGCAGATTATCGCCAACCCGGTTAATGATTACGTACGGGAGTTTACCCAGGACGTGCCCCGGGCAAAGGTATTGACTGCCAGAACGGTGATGATGCCGGTTACCGGCGGCGAGACCTTCTCCGGCGAAGGTGTCAGCGGCAGCATGACCCTGGAAGAAGTGACCCCGCATGTCATCGCCGCCGACAAGCTGGTGCCTGTGCTCGATGATGATGGCCAACTGATCGGTATAATTGATCGCCGCACCGTGCTGCTGGCGATGACGGAGGATTGAGGGTGAGCCAACAACTCAGTACCGAAAATTCAGCGCCAGTCCAGGAGCAGGGCACAACCAGGCTCGCCAGCCGAAATATCCGGCTCCTGGCTGGGTTCGCCGGCGGCGTTATCCTGCTGCTGATCATCAGCCGGGCGGTCAGCCAGCTGGACACCTTCCCGGAAGCGTGGCGAATCGGCCTGCGGGATGTACTCAATGAGTTCAAACGGTGGGTGGTGGTCAACCGTCGGGATCATTGGATGTTTGTCTTCTTCTTCGAACCTTTCAGCGCCGTCATCGATTTCACCCTGCGCCGGGTTGAAGATCTGCTGCTGTGGCTGCCCTGGCCCATTGTGGTGGCCGGCACCTTCATCATGGCCGACCGTATCAAGGGGCTGCGGCTGGCCCTGCTGACCGCCGCCTGCCTGCTGCCCATGGGCATGTTCGGCCTGTGGGAAGAAAGCATGCAGACCCTGGCATTGATGGTCATCGCGGTGATCATCACTCTGGCCGCCGGCATCCCCCTGGGTATCTGGTCGGCTAGAAACGACCGGGTGGAGCAGCTGATGCGCCCTGTCCTGGATGCCATGCAGACGATGCCTGCCTTTGTCTATTTGATTCCAGTGCTGCTCTTCTTCGGGGTGGCCCGGGTGCCTTCCATCATCGCCACGGTCATCTACGCCCTGCCGCCGGCCATCCGGCTGACCAGCCTGGGGCTGCGATCGGTCTCAGAAGATGTGCTCGAAGCGGCCCGCGCCTTCGGCTCCACTGACCGCCAGATTTTGAACAAAGTGCGGCTGCCCCTGGCGCTGCCCACCATTATGGTCGGGGTCAACCAGACCATCATGATGGCATTGAGCATCGTGGTCATCGCCGCCCTCATCGGCGCCGGCGGCCTGGGTGAAGTGGTCCTGAAAGCGCTGCGCCGGCTGCGGGTCGGCTCCGCCCTGGAAGCGGGCCAGGCAATCGTCTTTATGGCCATTTTGCTGGACCGGCTCACCGCAGCGCTCTCCCAGATCGAACGGCACAGCCAGCCCCAATTCCAGGGGTTCCGGCTGTTCAGTGAGAAGCGGCGGGGCAACCGGCTGGTGGAAGGGATCGAGAAGGGCATAGACGCCGTCTACCGCGGATGCGCCGCTTTTGCCGGCTGGAGCCGCTCCCTGATGGGACGGGTGGGCAGCGGCCGCGGCTTCTGGCAGACTAAGGGGGCCAACGCTATCACCACCTTGCTCACCCTGGCTCTGCTCAGCCTGCTGATGCGGCTGGTAGGGATCCACACCTTTCCCGATTGGCTGCGCACCGATATCAGCAAACCAGTCGACTCGCTGGTCGGTTGGA
>JAHEEY010000393.1 GCA_024640485.1 Chloroflexota bacterium
GACCGTGGGGCAGCACTTTTTCCAGCAAGACATAGCCGGCGATGACGGCAATCCAGAACAAGTTCATCACACCGGCGACAAAAAGGAGGGCCATGATCAGCCAGCAGCAGCCCACACAGAAGGCGCCGTGGCGCACCCCCATGAGTAAGGCGCCCCATTTGCCTTCGCGCCATTCGGTCATGAAGTAGCCCAAAGGGGTGCGGCAATGGGACAAGCAGGCGTGTTTGAGCGGTGTGAACTGGAAGGCGCCGGCGGCAATGAGAATGATGCCGCCCAAAACGGGGCTGGTACTCTCCATCATGGGGGAAAGTAAGGTAGCCGCATGAAGCCCACCCTGGGCCACCGTCGCCAGGGCACTAAACACCGCCCAAATCAGCAGGTAACCGAAAAAGAAGACGGCCGTTCCGGCAACAGGGGTCAACCCTGCTGGCTGCTGCCGGGTGATTCTCGTGTAGGTGAGCACCATCGGCGCCGCCGAAGGGGTCATCATAGCAAACATCATCACCGACCACATGATAAACATCAGCCAGTAATCAACAGCCGCCCAGGGCTGGACAGCCGGCATAGCCATCTCCATAGCCATGCCGGTATTGCTCATATTCATCATGGTGGCCATGTCTCTGGCCAGGTAGATGATGTATGCCCAGGATAGAAGAACGATCAATCCCAGACCTGCCAACACTACCGAACGGTCACGCCGCAGTACAGTTTCTGTGAAGGTTGCCAGAGACATGCGCTTACTCGCCCTGGTAGGCAAACGGGGAATAAAAGCCGTTCTTGCCTGAAAATTGCCAATCAAGACCGTGATCTTGGTAGGCGACCCGTTTGGATTTACTGACCACAGCTTTGTATCCCGGGGCAATACACAAGGGATGATTTTCAACGGTGATGTCTGCGCCGCCCTGACCCGTAGCCAGCGCTTCGATTTCGGCTTCAGCCACCCCTTCAATCTTCAAGCTGCGCCGTCTGCCTTCGGCTTGATAGGTCATGGGCAGGCTGCTGACGCCTAATACATCACCGATATGGGAAACCAATCGGCCGGGATGCCCGCCAGCTTGGCCAGTGAAGATTTGCATGAGGGCATCTTTTTGGCTGTCAGATGCGCTGTCGTCGAAGTAAACGGCTGCCGTCCACTTCACCGCGGCCATATTGCCAGGACTGAGAACCGCGAGCGCCACATTCAGGCCATCAAGACGAACGGCGTTGAAGCTGCCTTCATCGATATGCCAGGCCACCAAAGCGGTACAATCATCTTCCGTCGGGTCGCTTAAGAAGATACAGGGGCAAGCGGCTTCACAATTACACGCTTCAAAATACGTTCCACTTATTTTCCATTCTTGAGACATTAGATTTCTCCTGAATTCGAGTGCGGCACACTCATAATTCATAGGTCCCGATAATTAACAAACAGCCATTAGGGCATTACAGTACTTTACCGGCTGCGCTGGGAGAAATCTTCTGGCGAAGGTTTGTTTTTTGGCTGGGTTTGTGGGTTGGGGAACCCAACTTTGGTTGGGTTAGGCAAGAGAATGTCTGCTGTTATTCGCTGGGGATGAGGTTCAGCTGGCGGGCGCGGGCAACGGCGGTTACCCGATTACGCACCCCCAGTTTGCCGTAGATTTGGCTGGTGTAGAATTTGACGGTGCCGATGGCGATGCCCAGTTCAGCCGCGATTTCACCATTCGTCTGCCCCACACAAAGCAATTTGAGGGCGTCTAATTCCCGAGCGGTAAGGGGCTCAACAAGCGTTTCGACTGGTCGAGGCAGGGGCTGTTCTGTCGAAGCAGTTGTGGGCGATAGGGAGAGTTGATAAAGCAGGTCGGCGGTGAGGGCGGCCAGATCGCTGGCTTCCCCTTTGGCGGAGGCGGCTGCCAACAGGTCAGGGGTGACCCTGTCTTGAATTGTTTCAGTCAGCATAGCCTGGGCTTTCTTTTGGGTGTCATGGTCTGTGGTGGGATTATGAATGGTGAAGGCCAGGAGGGCTAGCGGCCGTTCCCGCTGTCCCAGCTTCCACAACAAACCGGCAATATCAACCAACAGCCCGAACAGCACCGGCCGATAATCAATCTCCACGGCAAGCTGCAGCGCCGTTCTGAAACATCGCTGGGTTGCGGCGAAATCACCCTGCTCACACGCTACTCTGCCCAATCCCCAATTGGCTGCCGCCAGGCCACCCTTGTCATTTATATCCTGGTAAATCGTCCGGCTGCGCTGAAATTGGGCTGAGGCCTCTGCCAGGGCACGCTCTTTGAAAGCGAGATTCCCCAGATTGACCAGCGCCAGCGCCATCCCTTCAGGATCGGCAAAGTCATGCCGAATCTGATAACTCGCCTGGAAATGGGTTTTGCCCATACGATGATCACCCAGGGCGACCGCGATTTGCCCCATATTGTTCAAGATGTAGGCCCTAAACCAGCGATCCTTTGTCAGCAGCGATTGGCCGTACGCTTGTTGGGCGTACTGTTCGGCTGTTTCATAGGCACCCAATCCCACATGGGCTTCAGAGAGCAGGTGGCAGGCGAATTGGCGGTTAATGGGATGCCCCTGGGCTTCGGCAACCTCATAGACTTGTGCCGCAAGTTCACTGGCGGCGGCATAATCACCTTTGGTCAGGGCCACGAAACTAAGGGGCGCGTTCGGGTCTGTTAAGTAGCCGGGCAGCGGCGGGATGTCCAAACGGCGATAGATTGCCTGACTTTGCGCCATGCATGCTTCGGTGCCCTCCTGCCGCCCAAAACGGAGATGGTACCAGGCTTCATACATCCGGGTGCCGAGTAAGGCAAGATCGGCGGCTTCACATTGAGGCTGGGCCAGCAACACGTCGGTCGCCTGAGAAAAAAGGGTTGTGCCTTCCAGGTAGCCACCCTGGAATTGATAATAAAGCCCGAGGGATTCGCTCCCTTTCCGCAGCGCAGCGGCGTCGCCCTGAGCCACAGCCCACAGCCAGGCAGCACGAATATTGTCCAGTTCCGCTCTGATCTCATGCAGGGCGTCTCGCTGCCTTCCCCCACAGATGTCGGGACTGCGCTGGTGGAGAAACTGGATGTAATAGTTGGCATGATCGGCCTGCGTCTGCACTGACTCAGGGTGCGAATGTTCGAGCTGCTCCGCCGCGTATTGGCGCAGGAGTTCGTGGATCTGGTAGCGGCCGGCAGCATCCAACCGCAGCAGTGACTTGTCGGCCAGGGTAGATAAAATTGGCAGAGATGCGCCGGCCACCTCAGCGGCGGCATCCCGATGGAACCCCCCTCGAAATACAGAGAGACGTTTGAAGGCCGCCCGCTCTTCCTGGTTCAACCGCTGCCAGGTCTGGCCGAAGACGGTCTGTATGCTGTGGTGGCGCTCTGATACATTCCGCAGGCGGCTGCTCAAGAACTGCAGGCCGCCTTCAATTTCGTCGGCGATCTCCCGGCAGTTCAGGGTCTTGCGCCAGGCGGCGGCTAATTCCAGAGCCAGCGGCATTCCGCCGACCAACCGGCAGATGCGAATGATCTCCTGACCTTCGTCAGCCGCTGAGAAACGAGTGTAGACACGCTGGGCCCGTTCAGCGAACAGCTCCACCGCATCATAATGTTGCGCCGCCGTGCCCTTTTCCAGCTCTTCGGGGAAGCTCAACCCGGGTACCGGGTAGAGCCACTCTTCCTGGAGGCTCAGCGCTTCTCGTGATGTGGTCAGATATTTGACTTGTGGGGTAGATGCTAGCAAGGAAGCCAGCTGGCCGGCGGCATCCAATAGATGTTCGAAGTTGTCCAGGATAATCAGTAATCTTTTGTCAGCCAGATAACGGCCCAATTGGGTGAGCGGCGGCTCCTGACCGGTTAAGGAGAAACCGAGGGCGTCGGCGACCGCGGGCACGAAAAACTCAGCCGAGCGCAGCGGCTGCAGATTCACGACCACAGAACCCCGAGAAAAAGCATCGCTGCTGACGGCACTCAGCTGCAGCGCCAACCGCGTCTTGCCGATGCCGCCAGGACCGATCAAGGTCAGCAAGCGGCAGTCCGGTTGGGACAGCAGCTGTTGAATCTCATCGAACTCTTTTTGCCGGCCGATAAAGGGGGTATAGGGAAGCATGAACCATTCTAGATCAAGGGGATGGGCAAAGGCAAAAACATCCCCTATTTCTCATAATCCCGGCACCAACCGGCCGCGATCATGATGGCCGGCGAATCAGACGGTTGGTACGGTGGATGGTTTTGCCAGCGGCCCCGCCAACGACCCCTAGCAAGGCACCCATCATGATTCCGAGAACAACTAGATGCAGCATCGCTCCGGCTAGGGTCTCGAAGGCGAAATAGGCGGCCATCGTAGGCGCACTGCTGCCGGCACTGCGACCGGCCCACTCGGCTGCATTGAGGGGGTCTTGGGTGATGAAGGGCATGGCGAAAAGGATGATGGACAGCGCCATGGTGCAGGCCAGCAGGCCGCTGACAAACCCGCTCCAGGCGGCGACTTCAATCCCACGGATCATGCTGTCGGTCTGAAAGGCGATAATCACCGC
>JAHEEY010000394.1 GCA_024640485.1 Chloroflexota bacterium
CTGCTTCTTATCATCCAGCAGGGCCAGCATATCCTCAGCCGATTCCGGCGACAGATAGGTACGGGCGGTGAAGTCGTCCAGGCTGTAGGGGGCCGGAGCGGGCTCCTCGTCCATCTCCAGGTCGGTGGAGGCGTTGAGGTAATTTTCGACCGCGACCACCGGATCTTCGGCCACTGCCCAAAGATAAGCGGGGATGAGCTGCTTGAAAATCCCATACGCTTCGTCGGCGAAGTAAGGGCTGGTCACCACCGTATCGGTCGGGGTGAAGCGGACCATCAGGTCGACGCAGTCGCCGTTGAGCCAGTGATCCAGGTCCTGGGGATTGTCGATGCGGACATCGCGAGAGCCGGTGTCGGCGTCTTCACGCACGAACGCAAAGCCGTCCAGCCAGCCAAACTGCCGGGCGTAGCGGTAGAACAGCTCTCGATTGGCCAGCACCCGCTTCTTGAACTGGTCGCGAACGTGGTGGGCGCCGCTGCCGATGTAAAAACCGACGCGGACCATATCGCTCATGATGGTGACAAACAGCTGGGCGTCAGTCTGTTTCTTCAAACTCTGCCGGTAGAAGGCGCCCCAGAAGTGGACGTGATATAGCCCTTCACTGGTCGACCACTGTTTGTTGATGCTGGCCAAGCAGCGGCCCACCTTGGGCTCGATCTCCAGCTCATCCGGCAGCAGAAATGGGGCTATCTCTGACTTGAGCCGCGGGCCGATATCGGCCAGCAGCGCCTTGATGGGCTCCCGCACCGCGGCGGCGTACCGCTCCTTGTTCTGGTGCATCCATTCTTTGCGGTTGTTGGCATAAAGCTCTTCGAAGAAGGTGAAGGTGTCCGCGGAAAAGCCCTGGAATGCGGCAGAGATGCTGTTCTCCACCGGCACCAGCATCCGCTGATCAGGCAGGATCTCTTCCTCCTGCTCCGGGGCCATATCGGCTGGCCCGTCGGCCATCAGCCGCTCGCGCAGTTCCTGATCGAACAGCGCTTCGAAAACAGCCTGCTGGTGGTACTCACGGAAAGGGGTATCGGTCCAATCGGCAAAATGGTCGCCGATATAGGCCATCGACTGCCGGAAAATGGCGTGGAACCTGCCCTCGGGTTGTTGAAGCTCATCCGCCGGCACCTGGTAGCGGCAAATGGCGCCGTCGACACTGGCATAGCCTGGCTCGGGATGAAGCCAGCTGGTACCCACGGCGGCGTCGGACAGCAGGGCGATGGTGAAACTGCCTTCTTCATTCTGGGGGACGTCGATGATCGGCCAGTTGCCCATATTGAGCCGCAGAATGCCGGCATCTTTGGGGATGGTCAGCCCAAAGCGGGGGTCGTCGGGGCCGGAAGCGTTCAGCCCGCTGATCACATTGGTCATCAACCCCAGCCAGTTTTCCGCCGTGGCCCAATTCTCGAACAGTTTTGAGAAGGGCTGGGCCATGTGGCGGGTCTGGCTGCTGCGGTAGGCCACCCAGATCAAGCTCTGGATGTCAACCATATCCTTGGGTTCGAAGGACTCCAGCTGGGCCATCAGCTCGTCCATCAAATCGAGCAGCTGGGCATATTGGTGGGCTGTGGGAACGCCGCCGAGCAGATCTTCCTGGCCGACCAGCTGCAGAAACCATTCGGTGACCGCCGGTTTGACAAAGAAATCGCTGGTTGGATGGCAGACGAAAAGGAAGTAGGTGGGGAAGGTCCAGTAATTGGGCAGGCCGCGGCCGTCGACCCAGATCATGTAGCGGAAGAGCCGGTCGGGAGAGCTGCCGGGGCCGTGGAGCAGGTCGAAGATGGCGGCGCAGAAGCCGGGGACGTCAAGGTCTGAATGAAATAGGATGCGCAGATCGCCGCTCTTGGGGATGCCCATGTAGAGCAGGTTGGCCCGCTCGGCTACCTGGCGCAGGCGGACGATGAAGCCGGTGGTATTGCCGGAAGCGAGCAGATCGGCCAGCTCTCCGCGGGCCAGCACCGTCTGGGCGCTGCCGATAAGCCAGCGCTTGTACTCCACCTCGTCTGCCAGAAAGCGGGGATCGTGGAAGCCGGTCCAATCGGGATATACCTGACGAGTGAGGGCGAGAAGCGATTTGAGGCCTTCTTCAACTGATGACATGCGAACTTCCTTGGTTGTCGATGAGTCGGGCGGCAGCGCCGCGGCTGCCGCTAATTCGGCTGAACTATAACAAATCGGGAAGGATTATGAAAGCGTTTCGCGGCCCAGTTTTGGGTGACGGCGGTCGTCGCTGCCCTGCCGGAGGCGGATCAGGGGTCACACAAATAGCCGCTTGTCGGCTGCGGCAAGCGGCTATAAGGATGGCTGCGAAATGTTGGGCGGACCCTATGCAATGCTGGCTGGCGCTGCCGGGCGGCCAGCGGCAGCGGTTATGCCAGTTGGTCGCGGGACGCCTTGATGACGTGGTCCAGCCGGACCGCCTCGCCGCAGTTGCCCATCAATTTGGCCCGGGCGACCAGCGCTTCCGCCTCGTCGTAGCGGCCCAAATCGCAGAGGATCGCCGCCCTGGCGGTGAGCAGATCGGGATGGCAGCCGCCGCAGAAGGGATCAGTGATTGCCAAAGCCTCTTCCAGCTGGCCGCTGCTGCGCAGGACACAGGCAAGGGTCGCCGCGGCCCCGGCATCGGTGGGCGAGAGCCTGACGGCCTGCCGGGCAAACCCTTCCGCCCGACGGTTTTCGCCGGCATCGGCCGCTTTGCGGGCCAAGGTGATCAGGGTGCAGACGTCCACGCCCCAGAAACCGCCGGCAGCCAGCTGGGCTGCCAGGACGTTGTTAAGCCGGTCAGTGACCGGTGGCGATGGGGCGGTGTAATCGCTGCTGCGGTACCATCCCATCCCTGTCCAGGTATACTCAATGTCTTCTAGTTTGACCTGCCGAAAATTCTCCACCGGTTGTTCCTCCTGATTGAACAAAACCCCACGGAATTCGCGCGATACATGGATCTCATTGACGGCGGCCCACAGTGCGCCAACAACTGCTTCCGGCAGCCGTCAATCACTTTCACGATTCAATTGTTAACCAAAAGGCTCCCCACCGGCCGCCCCCGGCCGATTCCCTGGCTACCGCTTGCGCACGCACGCTTCATACAGCGGCATTAATTCTCTAAAGGCTGACAGTATCGGGTCCATGATGGCGATGCCGCCGTCGATGGCATCCGCCTTGCCGATCTGCCCGCACAGCCGCACATTGCACCAATAGCTGGAGGGAACTGCCAGCAGCCGGAAGGTGAATGTCTGCCAATCGATTTCGTCCCCATCCCAGATGAGGGGATCGCCGGGAATGACCTCGATTTCCTTGATCAACCGGCCGCCAACCGACTGGGCCACCAGCCACTTCAACTCATGATGCCGGCAGGCGTTATCGACCAGCTCCTGGAGCTCGTCATCGTCGCCAATGACGGCGATGAAGCGGCGCCAATCCCATTGGTCGGAGATCGGCTCGTCCGGCCTCTCCACCTGGAAGCCGTAGACGACCTCCCGTTCGGAGATCCGCACCTGGAACTTGGCCCCTTTGGCCCGCCGGCTGATCTCATAGCAGTGGCCGTTGGCCAGATGGACTTCATTCCAGGGGTAAATGGGATAGGAGATGAAATGGTTGCCGGTGAATTCTGAGAGCTGGCCGGCCAGCAGCCCGGCTAATGTGTCGCGGCGGCGCCAGTTGGTGCCTTCGACGCGGTTGCTGAAATCGTCCGGGCTCAGCCCCCGGTATTCGCGGTCCTGCTGGCGTCTCGGCGGCGCTTTGCGGACCGGCTGCTTTTTGGCCATCACCGTAAATGGACGGGAATATCGTCGTTCCAGTTCCCGGCAGACGACTTCCGGCGCCTTCAGATAGCTGCCGGCGACGATCCAGCTGCTGCCGGAGCGGATGTATTTCTCACCATTGTGATCGACTAAATCATAGCTTGCCACTAAGGTTTACCTCCAAATGATGATGACTCACAAGCAGGAGGCATCGACGGCGGCGTAACGACGCCAGATGACGCCGGGGCTGAGGGGTGCCGGTCGATGTGTGAGATTGGTTGTGAGTCTTCTGGGTTGGTGGATGCAAGGCGGTTGGTGCCAGCCGGGAGTATGGCTGAATTGGTGCCGCCTGGAACACTTGCTTGTCAAATGCGAAATCATCTGAATAGATCCAGTCCCCCTGCGGAAAGCGTCTGGGCGCTGCCGCATTGGGAGTGAAATCGCCGTGTTCTTGTCGTTCTGGTGGAATAAAGCTGGAAGGCACGTCAGCCGCGAGCGATCCGTCAATGGTTGTCGCGAATTTCGTTCGCGTGTCTCTAAAGCGCCAGCTCGCCAGAACAGATCCAACTGCCGGTCCAAAAAAAGGAAGAATTGGATGGTTCCCTGTGGACCGGCTCTGCCGGCGCGCGATCGAATCCCACCTGTCACCCGCGCCAACAAGAGCGAATTTTATGATCAGTTGCCGTTTGGCGCAACTCGAGAAATGAGGCAGCGGGTTCCGGTCGAGGAGGGGGTGCCGGGCGGGGGAGGAGGCGGGCGGGAAATGG
>JAHEEY010000046.1 GCA_024640485.1 Chloroflexota bacterium
AATCTCACCGCCTCTCGGCCGTCCTCGGCTTCCCCCACCACCTCCATATCAGGCTCTTCATCCAACAAATTCCGGATGCCATCACGCAGGATGGTGTGATCGTCAGCCAGCAGAATGCGTATGATTTCCATACCGGGCAGCCTCCATATCTGATAATGGGACACAGACGCGGATGCGGGTCCCTTCGCCAGGGCTGGAATCCACATTCACATCACCCCCAACCAACTCCGCGCGTTCTTCAATCCCCAACAATCCCAACCGCCGCAGTTCCAACGCCCGATCCGAAGTCTGGGCCACATCGAAACCTCGTCCATGATCCGACACCCACAGGCAAACACAGCCGTTGTTGTATTTCAATGAGATCTCCGCCGACTCCGCCTTAGCGTGCCGCACCACATTGTTGATCGCTTCCTGGGCGATGCGGAACAACGTCGTCTCCAACCCGGTCGACAGCGGTATCGGATCATCAGGGACATCGAACTCAACCCGAATCCCATTGCTCTCCAGATTGGAGCGGGCATACCAACGAACGGCGGCGATAAGGCCCAGATCGTCCAGGATCGAGGGGCGCAGCCCGTGGATCGTCTGGCGCAGGTCCGTCAGTGTCTGCGTAGCCAGCTTTCGTGCAGACGCCAGCCGCTCCCTGGTGGTCTCCCGATCATCCGGGATATTTTGTTCCAGCCGCTCCAGGTAAATAATCAGGATCGACATCGCCTGCGCTGTATCGTCGTGCAGCCCCCGGGCGATCCGCCGACGCTCCTCTTCCTGCGCGTTGATAGCCCGTTCCGACAGCGCCCTTAATTTCAAATTGCGATCTTCCAGTTTGATCACCATCGAGTTCAGCGCATTGGCCAACTGCTTGATATCCGGGTCTGGCTCGTGGAGAAGGCTGGCATCAATATCCGACCCGCCCGCTTCCACCCGGTCCACCAGCTCCCGAAGCTGGTGCAGCGGCCGCAGCGCCGTCTTGATAATGACATAGTTCGTCAGCACCGTCAGCGTCACCCCCAGGCCGGCAAAAAGCAGCATCAAACTGAAATCAGCCGCTTCCCTGGCCAAATGGCGGGTGATCAACGTGCCGCCGACCGCGCCGACGATAATGATCAACGCATTACCGATGGCGATGCGGTACAAGATCGACAAACGAAGCAGTCGGCTCTTTAGTTGAGAGAAATAACCCATCACACCTGGTCCTGGAGTGGTTCCCTCGATGATAGCTGCGCCGGTTGTCACCCATTTTCTGTCGAAACATCTGAGTGATTGATCGCTTCCACCCCTCTTTCAGCTTCTCCAACCGGCGAGACCCCCTGGCCCTCAAAGTCGAGGACGTTGAATAACACCGCTTCCCGCATCTAGACATCTTCAAGATGCCCCCAACCCCACACCCCCGGCAGCAGCATCACCAATATTCTAGCATAAAAGGCCCAATTAAGAGTGCTCGCTCGTTCCCCGCCTGAAACAGCCGCTGCTCTGCCGGCGCTGCCCCGGTTCGGCTGATCCTCCCAGGCACGTGATCGGCCGCCCGGATCCGCTTATCCGCCCCCCATCCAACCCAATTCAAAACCTATGTTGCCGGCAAACATCAGCCCCACCCATAGTATCAGCAGCACACCGATATAAACGGGCGCCGCAGCGCTCCGCTGCACCTCATCTTCCCTTGCCAGGCCAAACTGCAGCACTGTCCCCTCCACCAGCCCCAACAGCAGCGGTCCCAACCGGGCCCAGTTGCCCCACAGCTCCCCTTCGAAATAGGGCCAGAAGAGAGAACTGGTGGTTAAGATCGCCGCCAGCATAAACCCCACCGAAGCCCAACGCTGTTCCGTTGTCGGCAGCGGCGAGCGCAGCGCCAGGAACAAGATCCCCAGCCAGACAGCGGTGCCATCCACCAAATATCCTTCAATAAGAAAGCCCAATGGATCTATCTCGCCCCGCTGAGCTAACCAGACTACCAAAGGCCCGTCGATCAACATGAACAGCGCCACCGGCAGCTGCGCCGGCATCCGCGTGTAGCTGATCGTCGCCGCCAGATAAACACTGACCGCCACAATCCCGCCGATAAAGATAACAAAAGGCCAGCGGTGCCCGAAGCGTACCAGAACAGCAAAGGTCGCCAGCGCCGGCAGCAGCCCCAGATACCCCAGATGGGCCCATTCTGTCAGCTGATTCAGCCGTGGGAATGAAGGGGGATTCAATTCAGAATTGGTCAGCATAATCGGCCTATTCCTTGGTAGGGCCCGCCTGGCTGTCAGCCGCCGAACTCAGAGGGCGCGAACTGATCTCCGCCAGCCGGACACCCTTATCCTGGCAATGATCCAGTGCATACAATGCCCCATACCCCTCAACCACAAATGATGCCGAGACTATCCCCATCCGCGCCGCCAGCAGCGGGTCGCCGCTCTGCGCCATCCCCACCATAAAGCCGCCGCAGAACGAGTCTCCCGCCCCGGTCACATCCACCACCCGGCTGTCATGATACCCGTGATAAGCGCCCACCTGCAGCCGGCGCCTGCCGGGGCCATCCAGCAGCAGCACCCCGTCCGCCCCGTTCTTCACTACCACCACCGGCGCCCCCCACTGATGCAGCCGCTCAGCCGCCGCCCACAAATCGACATCGTCTCCAAACAGGGAGCGCACCTCCATATTGCTGGGCAAGAAAGCGTCCACCTGCGGCAGCAGCCCCCGGATCTGCGATTCCCGCTCCGGGATCATATACCGCTCCCCAGGGTCAACCGTGAGACATCTCACCCCCCGACGGCGAAGCATCCCCGGCACCTCACAATGGGTGCGCAGGGCCAGCGGCGACAGATGAACCGCCCCCTCACCACCCCATTGATCCGGCCAATCCTCCGGCCTCAACGCCAGCGGCTCGTACCGGTCAGGCTCGTCTTGGCCTGGTGTAGAGTGGATATAATCCCCCAACGCCTCCGGCAGCGGCTGGTTGATCCGGGCGAAATGGGCCGCCGGGTTGGTATCATCCCGCTGCCCGTCAGCCGTATAGGCGAAGAAAGTGCGGTGATCCTGATCCCCCTCCGTACGCACCAGCCCCTCAATCCCAATACCGTGCCCCGGCAGCCGGTCCAGCCACGCCTGCGGGTAGTTGCGTCCTACTCTGGCCCACAGGTTGACCGCCCCGGCCCAAATCGATGCCCCCACCGCCGCGTACAGCGAATTGCCCCCCAGGAGGCCGGTGCGCGCCTCTCCCTGATGGGTGATCAAATAATCAATCCGTAATCCGCCGCCGGTAACAAACCTCATCAGAAGGGATCGCCTGCCTTATGATCCATCCGGCAGCTGATCCAGCTGCGCGCTGCTGCGGATACGGGAAATCCCGCCGCCCCCTTCAACACTCCGGCCGCCGCCAAAATCCCGGAAATAGGGCTCGTTGATCACCTGCGCCCGGTAGGCGGCAAACAATATCCCCGGCAGGCAGGTCAGCATCGGCGAGAACGCCTCTGGCGCTCCCGGGGCCACTGGCAGAGCCGCCCCAACATCGGCGCTTTTGCTCAGGGCGCTGCCCGCCGGCGCGATCGCCGCCACCCGCCGCCCGATCGCCGCCGCTGCTGCCGCCACCTCGGCCGCCCGGCTCTCATCCCGCCCCCCGCCGCTGATCAGGAAGGTAGGCGTGGTTCGCTGCCGGGCGAAATACTGCAGATGGGCCCATTCCTCCATATCCTGGGCCGTCACCCCATCCCCGCTGGCTTCCAGCAGCTTGGCGGCGCTGAACATCGCCGTACCGTAGTTAGGGCCGCTGCCGCAGAAGACAAACTGATCCGCGTCTGCCCACGCTGCCGCCGCCTCAAGAGCGCCCCTTTCGCTGCCGGCGATGGTTTCCTCCATCAGATCCGCCATACCGGCCAATTCCCGCCGCAGCCCGTTTCCTTGTTTCTTGCTCAAATGTCCCCGCTGCTGCCCGATATGGACGGCGCACAAATACAGCGCCAGTAGCGACGCCATATAGCTGCGGCTGCCAGGTACGATCATCCCCCGCATTTCGTCCGGCAGCGGCGGCACCATCGTCTCCAGCACCGTTTCCGCCTCCGACGCCAGCGGGCTGCCCCGATTGCCGGTGATCGCCACCCCAGTCGCCCCCGCCAGCCGGCCCAGCCGCATCGCTTCCACCGTCCGGCTGGCCTGCCCGCTCACCGATACCGCCAGCAGCAGGTTCCCGCCCCGCCCCGCAGCCGGCAGGGTGCTCGCCTTGTACCGCCCGAAGCTCATCGCCGTCATCGGATAGCAGGCCACCCCCGCCAGCTGCTCAAACGCCAGCTCCGACGCCACCGTCGCATGGTGGCTGTCACCGCAGCCAGTGATATACACCCGTTCCAAATCGCGGCATGCCAGCGGCGGCAGCGCTGCCGCCGCCGCTTCCACCAGGCTGTCAACCATCTCCCGGGCCAGATCGGGTAGGGTATCTACTTGTTGGTGTAATGGGGATCGTTCCATAGGCGCCTCTTCACGCATCAGGTATACAGCTGGAATGGGACTGCCAGTTTAGAGGATGCCGGCTGAACTGACAAGAAGCAGCCTCTGCCCCTCCGCGCCGGCATACCCTGGATAAACAAAAACCCGGGCAGCTAAATAGTGCCCGGGCCTTTGCTTCGTTTATGGTATGTCGCAGTCGACGATTATCTCTTATTTGCCGTAGGGATACCAATAATCCTTCAGCTTTCCTTCCACATCCCAATGGACATGCTTCACTTCGTAAAACTCGTCCAATCCTTCCTGGCCCAGCTCCCGCCCGCCGCCGGTCATCTTCATCCCGCCGAACGGTCCGGCGAAGTTGTCCGTCAACGGATCGTTGACCCAGATGGTGCCCGCTTTCACATCCTCAAAGAACCGTTTCACCCATCGGGCGTCATGGCTCATGATGCAGGCGCCCAACCCGAACTGGGTGTCGTTGGCCAGCCGGATCGCCTCATCCAGATCTTTATAAGGCATCAGCGGCAGGCAGGGGCCGAACGTCTCGTCCCGCATAATGCTCATGGAGTGGTCCACCCCTACCAGCACCGTTGGCTGCAGGAAGAACCCTTTCTCCAGATGGGACGGCCGTTGGCCGCCGGTCAAAATCCGGGCGCCGGCGTTCACCGCCGCGTTGATCTGACCTTCCACCTTTTCCCGGAAATGGTTGCGCAGCATCGGCCCCATATCCGTCTGTGAATCCATGCCGTTTCCCAGCCGCAGTTTGCTGACAAAATCCGCCAGCTCTTCACTAAATTGGCTGAACAAACTTTCGTGAACGTAGATTCGCTCACTGCTGGTGCACACCTGCCCGGCGTTGATCAGCCCGGCATACGCCACCCCGGTGACCGCGGTCTTCAAGTCAACATCCGGCCCCACCACCATCGGGTCCTTGCCGCCCAGCTCCAGATGGAGCTTCTTCATCATCGGCGCCGCGATGCTGGCGATCCGCTGACCCGTCTCCACCGAACCAGTGAAGGCGATTACCGGCACATCCGGATGCTTCACCAGCGGCTCGCCCGCTTCCAGGCCGTACCCAGTGACCACATTGACCACGCCCGGCGGCAGATGATCAAAGGCCAATTCCATCAGCCGCAGCGTCGCCAGCGGCGTGAACTCCGACGGCTTCACCACCACCGTGTTGCCGGCAGCCAGAGCCGGCGCCAATTTCCAGGACAGCAGCAGCAGCGGGTAGTTCCAGGGCACAATGCAGCCAACCACCCCGAACGGCTCTTTGATCACGAAGTTGATCTGGTCTGGATCGCCCGGGGGCAGGAAGCGGCCCCGCTCATGCCGGCCCAATTCCGCATAGTAATGGAATGTATCGTAAGCCCAGAACACTTCCTCTTCGTTTTCTTCCAGCGGCTTTCCTTCTTCCGCCGTCAGCAGCTGGGCGATCTCTTCTTCATTTGCTTTGATCTTCTCCGCTACTTCGTGAAGCATTCCCGCCCGTTCCCAGGCCGGCACCCGCTTCCACGACTCGAAAGCCGCTTTCGCCGCCGCCACCGCCGCATTGACATCTGCCGCAGTCCCCCGCGGGACTTCTTCAAACTGCGCTTCTGTCGCCGGATTGATGACCGGAATCGTCTCCGTCGCCTGCCCGGAACTGAATTGTCCATTGATATACATCTGCTTCATGAGCACCTCTCTTTATAAATGCAGCTGTCTCATCTCTTCGGTAAAAGCGGGAAAGTTTTTGAAATTCTCGAACTGCCTTCTACCTGCTTTTCCTCGGGGGGAATCCGGTATTTTTCTGCGAAAAATTACTGGATTCCACCTAAACAACCACTCACTAAAACTGTCTCGACCACTCTTTCGGCCACCGTTCAACCACTACCTTCGTCTGGGTGAAAAATTCCACCGCATGCTTGCCCTGCCCGTGCAGGGTGCCGAAGAAGCTTTCCTTCCAGCCGCTGAACGGGAAAAATGCCATCGGCGCCGCCACCCCCACGTTGATACCGATATTGCCGGCGTCCGCCTCAGAACGGAATTTGCGGGCCGCTGCTCCGCTGCTGGTGAACAAACAAGCCATATTGCCGTACTGGCCGCCGTTCACAAATTGGATCGCCTCGTCAATGCTGTTGACATGCACCAGGCTCAATACCGGCCCAAAAATCTCCGTCTTCACCAGGCTGCTGCCCGGATCTACATTCTGCAGGATCGTGGGCCGCACAAAGCTCCCCTGTTCATAGCCGGCGACAGTGGCGCCGCGGCCGTCTACCAATGGATGGCCCCCTTCATCAATGCCCTGCTGGATCAACCCTTCAATCCGCTGCCGGCTGGCCTGGTTGATCACTGTCCCCATCTGCACTCCCTCATCCAGGCCGTAGCCGACGGTACGGGCCACCGCCGCGTCAGCGATCGCCTCAGTAAAGGTATGCCGCGCCTCCCCCACCGTCACCGCCAGGGAAGCCGCCAGGCACCGTTGGCCGGCGCAGCCAAAGGCGGAGTCCGCCGCGATCCGGGTACTCATTTCCATATCCGCGTCCGGCAGCACAATGATTGGGTTCTTCGCCCCGCCCTGCGCCTGCACCCGCTTGCCGTTGGCGGTCCCCCGGCTGTACACATATTTGGCCACCGGCGTAGAGCCCACAAAGCTGATCGCCCGGATCGCCGGATGATCCAGGATGGCGTCAACCGCTTCTTTGGAGCCGTTGACCAGATTGACCACCCCCTTAGGGAATCCCGCCCGCTCCATCAGCTGGAAGATCTTCCGCATGGTCAGCGGCACTTTCTCCGAAGGTTTGACGATATACGTATTCCCCGCCGCCAGCGCGTACGGCATGAACCAGAACACGATCATCCCAGGGAAGTTGAACGGCGCGATCGCCGCTGCCACCCCCAGCGGCTGCCGGATCATGATCTCATCGATCCCCGAAGCGATATCCTCAGAGAAATCTCCCTGCATCATCATCGGCATCCCGCAGGCGACTTCCACATTCTCAATCGCCCGGCGCATCTCGCCCCGGGACTCGCCGATGGTCTTACCGCATTCCATGGTGATAATGCGGGCGATCTCCTCGAACTCCTCTTCCAGCAAGTTCTTCAGCTTGAACAGGTATTGGATCCGCTCCGTCACCGGCGTCCGCCGCCAGCTCACGAAAGCGGCCGCTGCCGCCCGGGCCGCTTCACCAACTTCCGCCGCCGGCGACAGCGGCACCCGTCCCAGCAGGTCGCTGGTCGCCGGGTTGATCACATCTAAATACTCAGCAGCGGACGATTGCCGCCAGGTCCCATCAATATAGTTGAGCAATTTTTCGCCCATTGCCATTCACTATCCTCATCAATTAACTGGCCAGGGTAAGATCGTCTACCCTGCCGGCATATCATCACACTGGCTGCTGGCAGCGGCTGCCGCCGGCTCGATTTACCAAACCGGCTGCAAACATCCGATGCTTGCAGCCGGTATTTAGTTGCTTGGCTGTTCAAAATCGATCCAAATCCGCGATGCGAATCCCGATCTATTTACCTAAAGCGTGTTTTACTCCCGCCTCGAAAGCGGTCAAAGTCTCGGCGGCATCCGCTTCGGTGTGAGAAGAGCAGAGGAAGAACGGCTCGAAACCATCTGATTCCGGCATGACCCCATTATCGATCATGTGATTGGCGATGGTTTCATACAGTTCCCAATTCGCCTTTTGCAGGCCTCGCCAATCTCTAGGCTTCTCTTCGCCGAACGTGATCCCGAACATGCCCGGGGTGCCGTGGATGAAGTGGGGCACGCTGTGCTCATTCAAGATCTCGCCGATCCCATCCATCAACATGCCGCCGATTCTGTTGATCTTCTCGAACAGCTGCCCGCTCTGGATATATTCCAGGGTGGCGTCAGCCGCTGCCGTCGAGACCACGTTGCCGGTATAGGTGCCCCCGTGGAACACTTTACCAGGTCCCACCGACTCCATCACCTCTTTCTTGCCGGCGAACGCTGCGATCGGGTAACCGTTGCCCATCGCCTTGGCAAACGTGGAAATATCAGGGATCACCCCGAAATATTCGCCTGCGCCGCCAGGGGCCAGACGGAAGCCAGTCTTGACCTCATCAAAAATGAGCACGATCCCATACTTGTCAGCCTGCTCCCGCAAGAACTCGAAATACCCGGGATCTGGCATCAAAGCCGCGCCGTTGCCCAACACCGGCTCCACGATAATAGCGGCGATCTCTTCGCCCCGTTTCGCCAGGATCTCACCTAATACTTCCGTGTCGTTCCAGGGGCACAGCTGCACCAAATCACGCATCACATCAGGGATACCAATGCTTTGCTTATAAGCCCGGGGATGACGCCGATCACCAACTTGACTGGCATCGCCGCTGGCTGTGGACCACAACACATAATCGTGAGCGCCATGGTAGCACCCCTCAAATTTCAAGATGACATCACGTCCGGTATGGCCGCGGGCCAGACGCAGGGCGTGCATGGTGCATTCCGAACCGGTGTTGGCCAACCGCACCATCTCGGCGCCAGGGACCATATCAATGATTCGCTCTGCCACCGTGACTTCATATAACTGTGTCGCGGCAAAACTCAATCCATGGTCAATCGCTTCTTTAACTCGGGCATTGACAATAGGATCCCCGTGCCCCATGATCACCGGCCCAAACCCCAGGCGATAATCAATATACCGTTTGCCGTCGAAATCGTAAACATAGCCGCCTTTGGCATCCGCCACCACCAGGGTATTGTCATCTCCGCCGTAACGGAAATTCGAATTTACACCGAAGGGGATGACCTTTTTCGCCCGCTCAAAGAACTCATGTGATTTCTTGCCATGCTTTGGCATCCTATATCTCTCCTCGCTTTAGTGAAAGCTGTAGCAATCGCAAATGGTTGAATCTCAGACTAATATAATCGAGCACTACGTTTCAAACTTCAAATCTGGCCCCAAGATTACGAAAATCGTAATCTAAAATGCCTCCAAATTTGATTTTCGCAAAAACCAGTTGTATAATACTCAATTATCGTAAGAATCGCAAGTAATTTCTATGGATGCATTAGATCACGCAATTGTTGAATATCTGCAGGTTGACGGCAGGATGCGCTTCACCGAGATAGCCAAATCTCTCGATGTCACCGAAGGCACTGTTCGCAACCGGGTCGCCAAGCTCTTGGAAGAGAAGGCCATTCACATCATCGGCGTCCTGGATCCCCACCGCATGGGGTACCAGGCACCGGCGATAATTGGCGTCTCTATTCAGCCGCCCCACCTTGAGCAGGCCGCCGCCGAGATCGCCGAACTGGACGAAGTAAGTTATCTTATTATGGTTGCCGGTGGGTACGACCTGATGGTTGAAGTGCTCTGCCGCGATCGGGTCCACCTGGCCGCCTTTCTTCGAGAGAAGCTGATGCAAGTCCCTGGGGTACAGCGCACCCAGACATTTTTTATTCTTCACACTTATAAAGTTGCACACGGGGCACAAACCGTGTTGAATTCTGGGGAGGCTGCAACAGGCACATAATTGTGACCAGACCGCCCACTTGGTATCTCACATCAACGCATTAAAGGAAGTCAGGATGAGCGAATCTCTTGCTGTGGAACTGCGAAGCGTATTGAAGCGTTTTGGAAGCGTGGTAGCCGTCAACAGCATCGATCTACAGATCAAAGATGGTGAATTTTTCTCTCTGCTGGGCCCGTCTGGCTGTGGCAAAACAACCACGTTGCGCATGATCGCCGGCTTGGAAACTGCCACTGAAGGGGAGATATTGATTTATAACCGATCGATGGGAGAAACACCCCCGTTCCAAAGGCCGGTCAATACTGTATTCCAGAACTACGCCCTGTTTCCCCATATGACCATTGAGAAGAACATCGCCTTTGGTCTGGAAATGAAACACGTCCCCAAAGATGAGATCAAGACCAGGGTCGCCGAAGCCCTCGATATGGTCCGCCTGCCTGAGATGGCCAAACGCCGTCCCAAGCAGCTTTCCGGCGGACAGCAGCAGCGCATCGCGCTAGCCCGCGCCTTGGTCAACCGCCCCGAAGTCCTGCTTCTCGACGAACCCCTGGGCGCCCTGGATCTAAAACTGCGGAAAACCATGCAGTTGGAGCTGAAGCAGCTTCAAGATCAGGTCGGCATCACCTTCATCTATGTCACTCACGATCAAGAAGAAGCGCTGACCATGTCAGATCGCATCGCCGTGATGAACGACGGCATTGTGCTGCAGATTGGCTCCCCTAAAGAGATTTACGAACGCCCCCGGACCCGGTTTGTCGCCGATTTCATCGGGGAAACAAATTTCCTCGACGGCACCGTCTCCGAAATTAACGGCAGTGATGTCTCTGTCCTGGTAGACGATCAGATAACCGTACGCGCCCAGAGCGATGCTTCGCTCCATCAGGGGCAGGCGGTCTCCGTGGTAATCCGGCCCGAGAAATTCAAGCTGGATAACAGCAGCGACTTCAAAGGGCGGGTCGAAGAGCTCATCTACATCGGCACCGACACCCGGTACCTCATCAGGCTGACCGATAAGACCCGCGTCACTGTCAGAGAGCAGAATCTCGATCCCGAGCAGATGGTTGCCTGCCAGACCGGCGATGAAGTCGGGTTGAGCTGGAACCCGACACAAGCGCTTGTGTTAGCGGAATAAGGAGGTTTCATGTCCATCGTCCCCCGCACTAAGCGCGAGCGTACGGCTCTCAATGTCTTGCTAAGCCCCAGTGTCTTCTGGCTTACCATCTTCTTCATGATTCCGCTGGCGGTCATCCTTGCCTACGGCTTCATCGATCGAGGCACCTACGGCGGCATCGTCTGGAAATTCCAGCTCGACAATTACATCAGATTCGCCGACCCCTTGTACATCAAGATCTTTGGCCGTTCGTTGGGCATTGCCGTCATTACCACCATCAGTTCACTGATCCTGGGTTATCCGGTAGCCTACTGGCTGGCGAAACGGCCCGCCAGGAGCCGCAACGCCTTCCTGCTTTTGATGATGCTCCCTTATTGGACTAACTTCGTCATCAGGACCTACGCCTGGCGCTTTATCCTCTACCGCGAAGGCATCCTCAATCAGGCCCTCATGGCCATCGGCCTCATCAATGAACCCTTGACCCTGCTTTATACCAATAAAGCGGTCGTCCTGGGGTTGGTTTATGCCTGGGTAGTCGGGATGATTCTGCCCTGCTACGCCAGCCTGGTTGGATTGGACCAATCATTATTGGAGGCTGCCCAGGATTTATACGCCAACTCGGTCCGCACTTTCCTGAAAGTCACCTTGCCCTTAACCATTCCCGGCATCGTCTCCGGCTCCATCCTGGTATTTGTCCCTTCTTTCGGCGCTTTTGTGACCCCGGATCTCTTGGGCGGCGGCAAGGCTGACATGATCGGTAACCTCATTCAGCAGCAGTTCGGCAGCGCCGGCGACTGGCCTTTTGGGGCGGCAATATCGACCATTTTGATGATCGTCATGCTTTTCGGAACATTCCTTTACTTCCGAAGCCTGCGATCGCAAGGATTGCAGAATTAGGGCACACACCATGACAACTCAACTTACCAGCCCAACCCCCACAAATAATTCTTTCTTCAGCCGTTTCAAGGGCAGATCATCCCTGGGCAGCTTGTTAGGGCGTTCCCTATTCTCCGGTTTTGCCGGATTCTTCTACATTTTCCTTTACGCGCCCATCGTGCTGCTGATACTCTTCTCTTTCAACGCCTCCCGTTTCCCCACCAACTGGACTGGATTCACCTTCGATTGGTACCGGAAACTGTTCGACAACTACGCCATCGCCCTGGCTCTCAAGAACAGCCTGATCGTTTCTCTGAGCTCCACCGTGATCTCAACCATCATCGGCACTATGGTCTCGATTGCCATGGAACGGTACCGCTTCAAGGCGAAGACCTCCTTTGATGCCGTGTTATTCCTGCCTATCATCATCCCTGACATCGCCATGGCCATCATGCTGTTGGCATTTTTCGTCCTGCTGAAGGTCCAGCTTGGGCTCACCACCATCATCGTCTCCCATGTCGCCTTCAACATCTCCTTTGTCGCGGTCATTGTTCGCGCCCGGATGGCCTCCATCGACTCCACCTTTGAGGAAGCTGCCGGAGACTTGTATGCCAATGAATGGCAAGCCTTTTGGAGGGTCACCTTCCCGCTGCTGATCCCCGGCATCTTGGGCGGCGCGCTGTTTGCTTTTACCTTATCACTAGATGATTACGTGATCACCTTCTTTACCTCAGGCCCAGGCTCGACCACCTTGCCTGTGCGGATTTACTCCATGGTGAAACGCGGCATCACGCCGGAAACCAATGCCCTTTCAACGTTGATGCTCCTGGCTTCGGCGACCCTGCTGCCGCTCTCATTGTGGCTGCAGGGGAAAGGCGACGAGATCTAAAATAGCCTGCGCCAGTTTAGATTTCGGGGCGGCACGACTTTCCCTGGCCCGAACGCCTTTCACTGTGCGATTGGCGGCGAAAATTTGATTTAACCTGAGTTTACTGGCTGAATTAACGGTTTGGAAATGCTTCTAATATCGTTGGTTTTTACCCACATCTTGGAATATCCTTTCCGGGATAATAGATATAGTTTCTGAGGAGGAACATAAAAAATGAAGAAGGTAACCGTTTGGAGTTTGCTGGTCGCCTTGCTGCTGCTGATGGCCGTAGGCTGTTCATCTGGAGGAGATGAGCCAGCTGCCAGCAGTTCAGAAGAGACAACCAGCACCGACACTGAAGCCGCTGATACCGCAGCTGAATCGACTGACGCCGAAAGCGAAGCAGACAGCAGTCAGATCGGCGGCGTCCTGAATTTCTACAACTGGAGCGATTATATCGACGTAGAAATTTACGCTCTGTTCGAAGAAGAATACGGCATCAAGGTTGTCGAAGACAACTACGGCAGCAACGAAGATTTGTTGGCCAAGCTGCAGGGTGGCGCCAGCGGGTACGATGTCATCGTTCCCTCCGATTACATGGTCGCTACCATGATCGAACTGGGAATGGTGGGCGAGCTAGACAAGAGCCAGCTGACTCACCTCGATTCCATCGATCCCAACTTCGCCGAACCCCCCTTCGATCCCGGCATGAAGCACTGCCTTCCCTATTTCTGGGGTACCACCGGCATCGGCTTCAACTGGAACGACTGGGATGAAGCCCCCGACAGCTGGGCCTATCTCTTCGATCCCGAAAATGCGGCTGAATTCAGCGGTCGCATTTCCTTGCTCGACGATTCCCGCGAAGTCATCGGCGCCGCCTTGATTTATCTTGGCTACAGCCCCAATACCACCAATGAAGCAGAGATCGAAGAAGCCAAAGACATCGTCTTGGGCATCAAAGAGTATGTCTCCGCTTTCGATTCGGACACCTACGAAGATAACATGGTCACCGGCGAAAACGCCCTGGTGCTCGGCTGGTCCGGCGATGTCTTCACCGCTCAGGTAGAAGATGAAAACATCGACTACGTCATCCCGATTGAAGGCGCTGTCAAATGGACCGATAACTTGTGCGTCACCGCAGATGCCGCCAAAGACCCGGAACGGATGCAGCGGGCCATGTTGTGGATCGATTTCTTGTCAAGACCTGAAATCGCCGGCATGAATACCAACTACGTCTGGTACGCTTCCCCCAACAAGGATGCCAACGAATTCATCGATCCGGAAATCCTGGAATATGAAGCCGTTTATCCCAACGAAGAAACGTTCTCCAGACTGCACTGGTTGGAAAACGTCGGTGAAACCACCGAGATTTACTCCCGCGTCTGGACAGAGATCGGCAGCCAATAGGCTCACCTCTCGTCCCGATCACGCCTAATAGAAAACGGGTTCAGCCATGGCTGAACCCGTTTTTTCATTTGTATGATAATCGTGGGGCGGCGCTGCCGGCGCCGGACTGCAGCGCCCTACATCCGCAGGATCGGCCGGGTCAGGCAGGTCGCCCCACCCTCAGCCTTGAGCGATATTTCATCTCCCCGGTAAAGGGTCACCTCACAGCCTGCCGCTTCCAGTCCCGCCTTGGTCAGCGGGTTGTGCTGCAGCATGACGCACTTGCCCGGCGCCACCGCCAGCACATTTGGCCCCATAGTCAGAAACTCCTCATCGCTGACTTCCACCATTCGGAAACCCCGTTTCTTCAGCATCTGGTAAAAAGGGACCGGCATCAGCGGCAGGTACACTACCGCCAGATCATGATCCACGATACTGATAAACGACATCAGATGCAGACACGCCTCCTCGCCGTCAAAATAGGGCAGCTGCACCGGGATGATCTCTACATCAGGCAGCGCTTCCCGCAGCTGCCGCAGCCCTTCACTGTTGGTGCGGAACCCTTGTCCCACCGCCAGGGTCCGCTCATCTATCCACAGCAGATCCCCGCCTTCAGCCCGGGCTTCGCCATGCAGCCGGTAATGGATAGGCACTCCCATCTTCTCCAAAACCGCCGCTATGGCCGCTTCTTCACCCCGCCGCAGCGCTTTACCCATACTGAGGATAATCGCCCCCTGGTCCGCGATTATCACCGGATCATGGACGAAAATGGCGTCAGCATGCTCCGGCAGCTCGCCGTCGTGATAGACCACCTCAATGCCGCTGCCATGCAGGGTGTTGACAAAGGCGTCATGCTCCTGCTGTGCCAGCAGCAGATCGGGCCGGTCGGTGTAATGCCACTTCTCCGGATCTGCCTGGCCAAAGGCGATCCCCGGCCGTTTCACCAAAACAGACTGCAGCGGTGCCACCATGCTCTGGCTGCCGTAATTCTTGCTCATTCACTTCTCCTGGAAAGAAAACAATCGGCAGCCAACCATTCCCTGGTCAGCTGCCGACTGTCTCAAATAGTTAAACAAAGACCCTGCGTTTAATCCCGTCGTTCAAGTCGGGTGAACGCGCTCAAGAAAGTCCGGGTTCGCGGATCTTTTGGATTGTTGAACAGCTCGTTGGGCGGCGCGATCTCCGCGAAACGCCCCTCATCCATATAGATGATCCGGTGGGCGAATTCGCGGGCAAACCCCATCTCGTGAGTGACCGTGATCATGGTCATCCCTTCCACCACCAGCTGCTGCATTACTTCCAGCACTTCGCCAATCAGTTCGGGATCCAGCGCCGATGTCGGCTCATCAAACAGCATCACCTTCGGCTGCATCGCCAGCGCCCGGGCGATAGCCACCCGCTGCTGCTGCCCACCCGACAGCCGTGACGGATATTCATCCCGCTTCACGGCCATACGCACCTTCTCCAAATGGTGCATCGCCAGCTTCTCCGCCTCAGCTTTGGACATCCCCTTCACCGTCACCGGCCCTTCCATCACATTTTCCACAGTAGTCATATGCGGAAACAGGTTGAACGATTGGAACACCATGCCCGTTCGCAGCCGCAGATCGTGGATCTTCTGCCGGTAATCAGACCCGCTGCCTTGGGCCTCGACCTTGACGCCGTCCACTTCCACAGAGCCGCGATCTGGCGTTTCCAGAAAATTGAGCGAACGCAGCAGCGTGCTCTTTCCGGAACCGCTGGGGCCGATAATACAAATCACTTCAGCCGGAGCCACTTCGAAGGACAAATCCTTGAGGACATGCAGCCGGCCAAAATACTTATCCAGATTTGAAACGCGGACTATTGGGCTCATGTGCGTCTTCCTTTTCCTAGATTCGCCTCAATCCGAGACTGCACCATCGAGAACAGGATCGTGATAATCCAGTAAAACACAGC
>JAHEEY010000395.1 GCA_024640485.1 Chloroflexota bacterium
TAAACGAGTCGGCTGACGGTGAGATTCGCATAGCTTATCACAGCGTCACCGGAAAAGTCCGTTTCCTTTCTGCGCCAAATCACTTTCGGGGGTCAGCGCTTGTCCAGCAAGCTGGTGTCACCGCTGAGCAATCCGCGATGAGTTTCTTGAATACTTACGGGAGCCTGTTTGGCCTTTCAAATGCCAAAGCTGAGCTGAGCTTGATGAAAAGCCGCGAAGTCACTCCGGCTCGCTCGATGGTGCGCTTCCAGCAGCATTATTTGGGAGTGCCTGTCATCGGTGGCGAGCTTATCGTTCACACCGCGGCGGACGGTGGCGTTATATTGGCCAGCGGCGAGATTCTGCCAGCGTTGACCCTCAGCACGACACCTTCTATTTCCGCTTCACGAGCGCGAACCACAGCGATTCAAGCGGTCGCCAAAGGGTTGGATCTGGAACCATCAGAGCTGACTGCCACTGAACCGGAGCTGTGGATCTATGACCCTGGGCTGTTGGGTGTGCCGGGGCGGCAGGGCAGCTCACTGGTGTGGCGGCTGGAAGTGACACCGTCGGCGGGGATTGCCCCTATCGACATGTTCGTGCTCATTGATGCGCAGTTGGGCGCGGTCAGCCTGCAGTTCAATCAGATTGATGAGATTAAGAGCCGGCAGACCTATGATGCCGGGAACGGGGACGCGCTGCCAGGCACCTTGGTCTGCAATGAGCTCAATCCATCCTGCAGTGGTGGAGACTCACATGAAGTTGCCGCCCATCAGTTTGCCGGGGCGACCTATGACTTCTATGCCAGCCAACACGGCCGAGATAGTCTGGATGATGCCGGCATGACCCTCAAATCCACGGTGCATTACAAGGCCTCCTATGCCAACGCCTTTTGGAATGGGGCTCAGATGGTATATGGCGATGCCTTCGGATTTCCGCTTGCCGATGATGTGGTAGCCCATGAACTGACTCACGGGGTCACTGACTTTGAGTCACAGCTATTCTATTTCTACCAATCCGGCGCCATCAACGAATCGTTTTCAGACGTGTGGGGAGAATTGGTCGATCAGGCGGTGGGTGACGACACCGGTGATGTCCGATGGGAAATGGGTGAAGATGTCTCCGGCTTAGGGGCATTGCGAAATATGCAAGATCCGACCATCTTTGGTGATCCTGACCGGATGTCCAGCCCAAACTACTACTGCGCCCAATCTGAACTGTATGGCTCTGA
Organism: Chloroflexota bacterium; assembly: GCA_024640485.1. Lineage (GTDB taxonomy): Bacteria > Chloroflexota > Anaerolineae > Promineifilales > Promineifilaceae > JAHEEY01. The sequence continues at coordinate 1,211 of JAHEEY010000395.1, forward strand.
CGGCACCGGCAGCGGCGACAATGGCGGCGTACACACCAACAGCGGCGTCAATAATAAGGCGACCTTCTTGATGGCCGACGGCGGCCTGTTTAACGGGATTCAAGTCAACGGGGTGGGAAATGCCAAGGTCGCTGATCTCTATTACGAAGTGCAGACCAACTTGCTGACTTCTGCGGCAGACTACGCGGATCTTTATGATGCCCTCATTCAGGCCAGTATCAATCTGGGTTGGAGCAGTGCGGATCAACAGTCGGTCAAGAACGCCCTGGATGCCGTGGAAATGAGCCAGCAGCCCAGCGGCTGCCCGGCGCCCGAAGCCCCTGTCTGCGAAAGCGGGCAGCCCATAAATCTGTTCTTTGACGACATTGAGTCAGGCGGCGGTAACTGGTTGAAAGGTTCCAATCAAGGTACCAGCTATTGGTTTGTGCCCCAGACGACGGAGACATTGGGTTTGCCGGGACCATATGCTGTGAGTGGGGTGGGCAATATCTGGGGGTTCAATCAAGGAGCTCCTCTTCCTCCTGATGGGCTTTCGGACACGTTTCTAGCGATGAAAAACGACGTCAACCTGCCGGCAAATGCCCATATGCGCTTTGAACACGCTTTTGGATTCGAATCGAGCGTGCCCAGCGGCAGCAAGAAATATGACGGCGGCATCCTTGAATACAGCACCAACGGCGGCGGGGCATGGCAGAATGCCGGATCCTTGTTCTCCGACAATGGGTACAACGGGACGTTGGAGAGCGGCAATCCCCTGGGTACTATCCAGGCGTTTTCCGCCGACAGCCGGGGATACATCTCCAGCCGGCTGGACTTGAGTTCATTGGCCGGCCAACAGGTCCGTTTCCGCTTTCGCATTGGAACAGACAGCACGGTTTATGATTTCGGCTGGTTCATTGATGATGTGCGTATCTATACCTGCGGCACACCCAACAGCAACCCCTCAATAAGCGGCATCCCAGACCAGATTCTTCAGGTCAACGGCAGCCGTGACAACGCGGTTGATTTGTGGGCTTACGCGACTGATGCCGAAGACAGCAGTGCCGCGCTCACTTTTTCCATTACCAACATACCTGATGCCAATGCTGGCGTCAGCATCGACGCCAATCGCTATATCGATATTGTTCCAGCTGCCGGATGGACCGGCTCCACCAGCGTTATCGTGCAGGTGGAGGACAGCGGCGGCCTGGTTGACAGCGACGCTTTTCAAGTCACGGTCACCGGCGCGTTGAACTACAAGACATTTCTGCCGGTGATCAGCAAGATGCAGCTCAGCGCCCCAGCGGCGCCGCAGCTGATGGCTGTGGCCAACAATGATGCCGATGGGAATTACCTGGTGGGATGGAATCCGGTAAGCTCCGCGACAGGCTATACTTTGCAGGAGGCTTCAGACGCCTCAATGTCTTCCCCGGTAGCTGTCTACATTGGCAGTGGCAATCAGTGGTCAGCCAGCGGCAAGCCGGATGGGAGTTACTACTATCGGGTCAGGGCCCAAAATCAAGCCGGCGCAAGCTCGTGGAGCGCTGTTCAGTCGACCCTGGTACAGACCGCTTCTTGTGAATTGGGCGACTCAAGCAACATCAACGATGCCCTCCAGGTCAGCAGCGGGCAGCTCATCTGTGGTCAAGTCAATGACAGCAGCGATCCGGATGATGTCTACAAGATCTTTATTCCCGATGGCCAGATGATCACCATCGTGTTGAGCGGTTCGGGAGGGGATGCCGATCTATATCTGTATGGTCCAGACGCTACCGATGTAAATACAGATGCTCCGCAAGCATCTTCCCTTAGCTCTGGCAGTGATGAGCAAATACAAGGCACCGTCAGCGGTGTTTCAGAGTATTGGTTTATCGACGTCTATGCGTATTCAGGGACGACTGCCTACGAACTCACGGCCACGGTTTCCGCACCCTCTGCGGGCCAGGCTGATTCCCTCTTCTTGGAGGGAAGTTCTGCGACTGGGACCAGGAGACAGCTGAAGCCGTGAGCGAGGCTGTTTTGTCAATCGAGGGACGCCAGTAGGGCGCTGATAGCATCTATCACTTCGTTCAGCTGTGCGGGCTGTTTTGGTGCGGCATCGATGGTCTGCACTGTTTTGGCAATTCCGTCATGCTGTACGGTAATGGCATAACTAAACCGGTCGCAGCAGCTGTTTAGGGGAACGTAGGACGCCTCCATTTGGAAGAAGCCTGCACCCATGATAGTCTCCAGGAGCTTCTCGATCTCTTCCAACCCTACGGCACCTTGCCGTCCCCCTGGGCCGACCACTCGACCATCGGCATAAATGGACCACTTCTGCTCAATGCCGGCAAACCCGCCGCTTTGCTCAAACCTGATCACAACATCGTCGCCAAGGGCTGCTGCTTTGCCGGGATCCTCATTGAAAACGCCGCTTTCCGGCTGCGGTTCAGCACTGCCGCTAGAAGGAATCACCGGCGCAGTTGGGCTGCTGGTGGTTGTAGTTATCGGGGTTGAAGAAGGAGGGACTTCTGAATCGCGGGCTGGCTTCAAAGGATCAGCGGTTGTTGCCATGGCGTCGGGCATCTCGCTCTCACCAGCCGCCGTCTGAGGCCCTGGACTGCATCCGACGACCATCAATGCAAGAGTGAAAAGAAGTGGAAGCAATCGTAGCGCTTGGTACGAGTTCCGCTGCATCAATTGGGAAGATTTTAGTGCTTTCATATCCCATAAACGTTTCAGCTGGGCAAAGGGTTCCCAAACCGGCGAAAGCTGCCGGGGCAAGCGCCTATATTGGCGGGGTGCCAATCGGCGGCGAAGCCGGCAGCGCCTTTATCTTGCGTGTTCTGACTGGCTTGGGGGGTGGGGCTGGCAGCAAGGCCGCTTCCAGCGCGGCGCTGACATTTTCCACCAGGATGAACTCCAGATCCTGGCGCAGCTTCTTGGGGATATCCTGAAGATCGCTTTCATTCTTCTTGGGCAAAATGAATGTCTTCACCCCGGAACGGCGGGCTGCTAATCCTTTCTCCCGAATGCCGCCAACCGGCAATACCCGGCCCCGCAGGGTGATTTCGCCGGTCACACAGAGATCATGGCGCACGGGACGATTGGTGAATGCGGAAATCAATGCGGTGGTCAGCGCCACACCGGCGGAAGGGCCGTCCTTCGGCACCGCGCCTTCCGGCACATGGATATGGATATCCAGCTTCTCGAACAGCTCGTGGTCAATCTGCAGTTTGTCCGCCTGGCTGCGGGTGTAAGTTAGCGCGGCGTGGGCGCTCTCCTGCATAATGTCCCC
>JAHEEY010000396.1 GCA_024640485.1 Chloroflexota bacterium
CTGATTCTGGTCACCAACACGCCCGACGCGTATGCCCATCTGGGGCTGCCGATGGTTGGCGACCTATACCCCGACCATGGATCTTTGGGCGGGATATTCACTGCGGTCAGCAGCGCCAGTAACCTTCACACCCTTGTGGTGGCCTGCGACATGCCCTGGTTGAGCCGCCCGCTGCTGGCCCATATGATCTCAAAGCGGCAGTCGGCAGATGTCATTGTGCCCCGCTGGCACAAATTCCCGGAACCGCTGCATGCTATTTACAGCAAGCGCTGCCTGGAACCGATTGAAAGCAACCTGAGAAACCAACGGCTGAAAATCATCCGATTCTTTTCTGAAGTAGAGGTCCATTTTGTCGAGGAAGAGGTGATCGCCCGTTTTGATCCCGGAGGCCGTTCATTTGCCAATATCAACACCCTCCAGGATCTGAGTGATCTGGAGAAGTAAAAAAGGGCATGCTGTTAACGGCATGCCCTTTTTTGTTACATGATTAATGTCGGCTGGTTACTTATTGACGGCGATCTCCGCTGCGCGCAGGGTGTTTTCCATCAGCATGGCAATCGTCATCGGACCAACGCCGCCGGGAACGGGGGTGATGGCGCCGGCGACTTCTTTGGCGGAGTCGAAGTCCACATCGCCAACCAGGCGATAGCCGCGGGGTCTGGTGTCATCATCTTTCTGGTTGATGCCAACGTCGATGACCGTGGCGCCGGGCTTGAGCATGTCGCCGGTGATCATTTCAGTGCGGCCGATAGCGGCAACGACGATATCAGCGTTGCGGACATGTTCCACCAAATCCCTGGTGCGGCTGTGGCAGATGGTGACGGTGGCGTTGGCCTTCTGCAGCAGCATGGCCATAGGCAGGCCAACGATATTGGAACGGCCGACGATGACCGCTTCCGCGCCGCTGATCTGGACGCCGGATTCCTTCAATAGACGCATGCAGCCGGCTGGCGTACAAGGTACAAACAGCGGGTCGCGGCCTTTCATAGCCAGGCGGCCGATGTTAACCGGGTGGAAGCCGTCGACATCTTTTTCGATATCGATGGAGCCCAAGACCGCCTCTTCATCAATGTGATTGGGCAGGGGCAGCTGCACCAGGATGCCGTTTACTTCTGGATCCGCATTCAATGCTTTCACCAGCGTCATGACTTCTTCTTGAGTAGCCGTCTCAGGAAGCTCCCGGCCGATCGAGCGAAGACCTAGCTTTTCGCACATCTTTTGCTTCATGCGCACGTAGGTTGCTGAAGCTGGGTTTTGGCCTACGCGGACAGTAGCCAAACCTGGTACATAATCCTTTTCAGCCTTCATCTTGGCGACGCCCAGACGAACCTCTTCTTGAACCTTCGCCGCAATCAGTTTCCCATCGATAATTTTTGCTGACATATTTTCACTACCTTTTTGTGGCGGCGACTGCAGCTCCTGTTTTATCTCCAATCGCCAAATTGGATAAGAACGCAAAATAGCCCCGTTTTCATTCAAAAACAGAGGCTATGATAATAACATTTGGTTGAAAGGCTGGCATCCCCGTGAACCCATTAGTTTACTCAGGCAGTATCTCGGTCTTCATGAACTTATCAAGCCAGATAGCCAGGAAAATCGCAAGGCACAAGCTGGTGAGAACGAAGTACATGGTTCCATATTCTGCAGGAGTCGTACCCATTGCCCAAGTAATGATGGTGGTGGAAACAAAACCAAAGCCAAGGGAAATGGCAGCAAGTAATAGCCGTTTGAGCTGCATGATAATTAGCCTCCAGATAGTATAGTTAGCGTATTCACCCTGTTTTTATCACAATTGTCAACCAGTTTCAACGATCCGCCCACATTGTCATCAACATCACAGAAAATAATGAAACCGGCTTGTTTCCGGTCTGGTGCTGTCGAGGAAATGACCCTGATCCGCCACAGCTTCAGTTATGTTGGGCTGGTCACTTGCCGGGAGACACATCCTTGAGCACATCATAGACATGCTGGGTCAGCTCTGCCGGCGAAATCGGCTTGGTCAAATATTTGGTGGCGCCTACGCGCATACCCTGATTAATGCTGTCTAAATCCGTCTTTGCACTTAACATAATCACAGGAAGTGTCGATGTACCCGCTTCCTTTCTCAGTGCCTCACAGACCTTGAATCCATCCATGCCCGGCATCATCACGTCCAGCAGCATGATATCAGGCTGGTTCACCTTTACCTTTTCCAGCGCGTCAAAACCATCCTCGGCTTCGGACACGTTGAAGCCTGCCCGTACCAGCATTAGGCGCAGCAGTGTACGAGCCATTGGCTCGTCATCTACAATCAAAACAGATTGGGCCAGATTCCCCCCGGGTATTGGGGTCAAATATCTATGCACGTCAGTGTCCCCGGAGCTTCCCGATTCTTCTGACAATCAGTCATTTGAGAAAGGGGAGAAGGCTAATGCCAAAATAACACTCTCTGCTGAATTTGATGGCGGCACTCAGTTCGCCGGCAAATGCATGCCAGCACTGTGCGCTTGGCAAAGAAGTCATCGCCATTGATGATACATTGTAGTCCAATCTGACGCACAAGCAATCCTCCGCCCCTCTCTTATCTGTGCTGGTGGTCCGTCAGGTAATGGGCGATTGCCACACGCATCGACATATTGCGGTGTGGAACAGCAGATTTTCTTATGGCCAGATAGTGTCCGCGGAACCGATTACTCTTCGTGCAGCGGCAGGTTTAGCTCGAGCCCTTCGGTGGCCAAGATCGTCCTGGGGAAGATCTTTTTTGTCTGATCTAGAATTCGTTCAACACTGTCGTCATCGAGATCTGGGGAATAATGGAACAATGCCAGGGTGCCGACATTCGCCTCCAAGGCGACTTGGGCAGCTTCTTCCCAACTGCTGTGCCCCCAGTGAGCGAACTTGTTTCTCTCCTCTGTAGTGCCGAAATGGGAATCGTGAACGAGCAGATCCGCGCCTTCAGCCAATTTGAGCACGTTGGGATCGAATGCGTCGTCGCCATGACTGACGTCACTGCAGTAGGTGAATACCGCACCGTTGTTCTCGATCCGAAAACCAAGGCATCCGCCGGGATGGTTCAAATTGGCCACTTTCACCACGGTGTTGTCGCCAATGATGAGGGTTTCGTCTTCTCCCACTTCTTTGACCAGTAAGTCGGCCGGCAGCGAGTTGTAGCGATAGGGGAGATAAGGGGCAATGAATTGGCCCGCCAGGATCTGTTCGAGGCGTTGGCCAACCCGTTTCTGTCCCACAAGAACAAAGCGATTGGATCGTCCGAACACCGGCGTGAAGAAAGGAAACCCTTGAATATGGTCCCAGTGGGTGTGGCTGATCAGGATGTTCCCAATAATGCGGCCAGGATGTTCCTTCTCCAAAGTTTGGCCAAGGCGGCGTATGCCAGAGCCGGCATCGATGATTATCAACTGCTTGTCGGGGGTGTAAACTTCAACACAGGATGTGTTGCCGCCAATTCGAATCGTATCAGGTCCCGGCACTGGGATTGTGCCGCGAACTCCCCAAAAACGAACGCGCAAATCTTCACCTCATCATGAACAAGTGATTGGCCCAGAGAACTTTTACTATCGCCGGAAACAGTATACCAAAATGCAGCTGAATACAACAAGCGCCGGGCGCCCGACAGTGGAAATGGCAGCAGATGGGCAAAAAAAAGACCCCGGTTAGGGGTCTTTTGAAATAAGTATTTTCAGTGAATGTCAACTAATGAGTGTCGGCTACTGCTTGCTTCGGATTACTCGTTCAACGCTGTCCAGCAGTTCTTGAGGGCCAAAAGGTTTGGTGATGTAATCATCTACGCGAGCGATATGCAGGCCCAATACGCGATCAATGCTCTGTGCTTTGGCGGTAACGACGATGACTGGGATATTGCGCATTTCTTCGGAAGCTTTCATTTTTTGATAGACTTCCCACCCATCCATTTCGGGCATCATTAAATCAAGCAGGACCAAGTCAGGTTTGATTTCCGCGATTTTCTCCAACCCTTCATGACCACCAACCGCGCCTGTCACCTGGAATTTGTTGCGATCAAGAATGAGTTTAACCAACTCGATCATTTCCAGTTCATCTTCGATACAGACTACCTTACGCAGGTCATTACTCATCGTCATTTCCCTTTGATTCGCAAGAGTGACACTTAAGTTGATTCTATAAAGACTATCACAACGAGAAAAGCTTGTCTATATTATCCTATTGTACAATATGTCCATAATGATCAGCAGGAAAAGCCTTTCAAACGTGACGGCCGGCGGCTGGGAAAATGCATCGTTGAGGCTGATGCTGGCATCGCAGTTGGCTGCCGTGGTCAGCTGATGGGATTTGGATGGGACAACCGCCGTTTTCACGGCTGACTGGTTGACATTCAATACTCAATTTGGCATAATCGAGACATTCTGAAAATCATATTGCGATAAATAGCGTTGATGGAGACGAGTAAGCTAGCATAATGTCTGGTTAGCGAGCCTGAGTTGG
>JAHEEY010000397.1 GCA_024640485.1 Chloroflexota bacterium
ACATGAAACGAATTGACCAGGGTTGATCCATGACTCAGACGCCGCCCTATCCGCTGACATTCACCCCGGCTCTCAAGGACTACTTGTGGGGCGGCCGTAATCTGGAGACCATGTTTGGCCGGCAGCTGCCCCCAGGCGTGATCGCCGAGTCATGGGAGATTTCCGCCCATGAGGACGGCGTTTCCGTAGTCGCCAACGGCCCCTACGCCGGCCTGACCCTGCCCCAGCTGCATGAGCAGATGGGCATCGATCTGATCGGTTTCCGCTCCCAATGGGCCCAGGATCGGGGCAAGTTTCCCCTGCTGATCAAGCTGCTGGACGCCGCCCAGGTGCTCTCGGTGCAGGTCCATCCCGAGGATGCCTACGCCCTGGCCAACGAAGGCAACGAACTGGGCAAGACCGAGATGTGGGTGGTCCTCCACGCCGAGCCCGGCGCCGCGGTCATCCTGGGGGTTTCCGAAGGCACCACCCCGGAGAAGTTCCGCCAGGGCATCGAAGACGGCGATCTCTCCCCCTACCTGCACCGCATCCCGGTGGTCAAAGGGGATGTCATCTGCGTCCCTGCCGGCTCCGTCCACGCCATTATGGCAGGGTTGATCATCGCTGAAATCCAGCAGAACTCCAACACCACCTACCGGGTCTACGATTGGAACCGGCTGCAGAACGGCGTGCCCAGGCCGCTGCACATCGACAAAGCGATGGATGTGATCAATTTCCAGCAGGTTGCCCCCGGCTTATGCCAGCCGGAGCTGGTCTCAGATGAAAACGGCGTCCGCCGCTATCGCCTCTGCCACAACCGCTACTTCGTCACCGAGCGGGTGGAGATGGCTGCCGGCTCCTATTTTGAAGGGAATTGCGACGGCAGCACCTTCGAAATCTGGGGAGTCATCGAAGGAAAAGCATCGGTCAACCAGCTCCCCCTACCCGCGGTGCGGTTCACCCTGCTGCCGGCGGTACTGGGCAGTTTCAAGGTGGCCGCCGAGGTCGACTCTTTACTACTCCGTTCCTACGTAGAAGCGGCCTAAAATCCAGGAGTGTCAGCCCGGATTTTTCCCTCAAAACATCCAGTGTGAGAAGTTCCTTGGAGCTTTGCTTTTCTGTAGAATTATGTTATCATCCATCCGCTCTCACGCCTCTGTGTGATAAACATAGAAGCTAGAATTTCGGAGGATAAACCATTGGCTAATATTAAATCCGCCAAGAAACGCATTCGGCAGACAGAAAAACGAACCATCCACAACCGCAAGTACATTTCAGGTGCTCGCACCCACATCAAGAAGCTGCGTCAGCTGGTCGCTGAAGGCAAGCTTGATGAGGCAGAAAAGGAAGCCCAGGCTGCTTACAGCACGCTCGACAAAGCGGCTCGCAAGCACGTGGTGCATCCTAAGAATGCCGCCCGCCGGAAGGGTCGTATCATGTCCATGCTGACCGCTGCTCGTAAAGAAAGCGAGTAGTTTTTGCCGCTCAGCGGACAACCTAGGTTTAAACGAAAAACACCACCCCTTTTCGGTGGTGTTTTTGCGTACCTGCTCACCGGAGATGAAGCAGGCTGTTACGGCAGGGACGATGCGGCAAACGGCTGGCCGTGTCCGGGGTAAATCTTCTCCACCGGCAGCTGCCGCAGCCGCTCCAGGCTGATGTCCGCCTCTGCCAGGTCGTCCATAATGGTACTCAGCCCGACCCCCTTGACGTTCTCCAGCAAATCGCCGCTGAACAGCGCGCCGTCATCAGTCAGGTAGCCAACCGACCCTTTGGAGTGGCCCGGCAGCGATACCACCCGCAGCGGCAGCCCGTACCCTGCCAGGCTTTCGCCGTCGCTGACCAGGAAGTCCGGCTGGAACCGCTCCCCTTTGCCGAAGCCGAACAGTAGCGGCACCAGCTTGCGCACCAGAAAGTGGGGCTGTTTCCGGTTGGTGAACATCTCCCCTTCGGTGGCCATCAGCAGGTCCGCTTCTGCCATGCCGATCTGGACGCCAAACTGCCGGCGCAGATGCGCGGCGTTGCCGGTATGATCGAAGTCGCCGTGGGTCAGCAAAATCGCTTTCAGCTTCCCCTCCGCTGCCCCGGCCGCCGCCAGGGTTTGGGTTAACTCCCGCCGCCGGTTCTTGCTGCCGCAATCTATCAGCGCGAATTCCTCGCCAAAACGCAGCAGATAGCAGTTGACCTGGCCCATCCGCAGCGGCAGGCTCAAGGTGATTCGTTGGATTTCGGACATTGGCTCTCCTGTTACAACCATGTGGGGCTGCTTGGCAGCCGCGCTCACCTTGCAGCGGCCTGACCCAGAATGCAGCCTCGGGGCGCCTCGGCATGCAAACCAATGTCGGGCCTAGAGGGTGGGAAGTTTGGGCTTGAAGCTGAGGATGTAACCTTTCCCCCGGACTGTGTGCAGCACTTCAGGCTTTCCCGGGTTGGCCTCGACATACTCGCGCAGCCAGCGCATATGGACATCCAGGGTGCGGGTATCACCCAGGTAGTCGGTGTTCCATACATTTCGCATCAGCTGCATCCGGCTGATTACCTGATTGGGGAAACGCAAAAACTCTTCCAGCAGCTGGGACAGCTTTGGGGTCAGCCGCCGCTCGCCCTTGCTGTTTATTTCAATCGTGCGCCTGGCCCGGTAGTAGCAGATACTGCCGTGACGGACCATCTCTTCTTTCTGTCCAGCCGTGGGCAGCAGCTGTTTCATTCGGTTCAGCAGTTTGCGGGAGGTATACGGATGGATCAGGTAGACATCGGCTTCGGCAGTCACATCTTCAGCGGCATCTTTGGCCCGGCAGTGGATGATCGGGGTCTCCCCCAGCAGCTTGCGCAGCCGCCGGCAGGTCCTGGCCCCGCTGGATCGCATCGTGGAGGCGTCATAGACAACCAGATCCGGCTCCGCTTCGTCTTCCACGAAGCGAATCGCTTCAGTGCCGGTGGCGACCACCTTCAACTCAAATCCACTCTTCCGGATTGCAGCCGACATCGACGATGCCCCTGCACTGCGCCCCTCCACCAGCAAAATAAGCGCTTCCTGAATAACCACCGGAACTCCTTAAAGATCTTCGCTGCCAATTTCATTATATGGTTGTATCCAGGCCACTGCAAGCAAACAGCGCGAATTCCGCTGAGGTTGGTACATGAAGATAGGCGGCCCGGCGTTAATTGGCTAAAATCCCGCTATGATCAAGCCAGGATCGGACCGGAATGAGGGCAGTTCGGCGGCTGACGCCCGCCGCTGGAACGCCCGCTACCAGCAGGAAGGCCAGGATTGGCTGCTGCGGCAGCCCCATCAGCTGCTGCTGGACACCTTACCGCACCTGCCCCGGCGGGGCATCGCCCTGGACGCCGCCGCCGGGGTCGGCCGGGACAGCCGCGGTCTGGCTGCCCACGGCCTGCAGGTGGTTGCCGCCGACATTTCACTGGTAGCCCTGCGCCTCAACCAGCGGCGTGCCCGCTCCCTCTCTCTGCCCATCTCCTGTGTCAACGCCGATATGTCCAATTTCCGGCTGTCTCCCGGCAGCTGCGATGTAATCGTCAATTTCTACTTCCTGGAGCGGGCGGCGCTGCCCATGTACCGCTCCGCCCTGAAGCCCGGCGGCTGGCTCATCTTCGAGACCTTCGTCACCGGCTTCGACGACCTGCCCCATCCCGATTACTATCTGCAGCCCGGCGAGCTGCGGGCCGCCTTCCCCGGCTGGGAAACGGTCAGCCGCACCCAGGAGATGATCCCCCCCACCGAGGGCCATGGCCTGCGGGCGGTGGAGCGCTGGGTGGCCCGCAAGCCGGCCGGCTGAGGGCCGCTTCCATCCCCAGGCGCCCTGCTGTCCGGCATCCTGACCGGTCCCCGACGCCTGTCTTGTGACCCCGTGATCCCGTCAAACCCGCCCTGCCCATTGACAATCCCACCTGAATTATGCTATTATTGATGCAAATAACTTTGCGACACAAAGATATTAACGGATGCAAAGTTAAGTTGGTTCTGCTGTTTCCAAATGGAGGCAAACATGTCACAAGAAATCAACTTGAAAGAGTTGGAACGGCGGGCATGGACATCCATCTTCCAGGATGGCCTGTTCGACCTGTTCCTGGGTTGGCAGATCCTGTGGATGGGGATCATCTTCTGGATCTCTGACTTCGGATATTCTACGCCGGTCATGCTGACCATCAACATGAGCGGCTACGCGCTCTCGGTCCTGCTGCTCTACCTCGGCAAACGGTTTATCACCCGCCCGCGGGCAGGACGAGCTCGTTTCGGCATCAAACGGCTGTCCAAGGTGATGTGGGTGACGCTGGTCACCTTCGTAATCATGGGCGTCGTCTTTGGGCTCGGCCTGGTGGCCTGGTCCCGGGAGGACAGCCTGTTGGGCCAGGACCTGTCGCCGCTGGTCTCCCCCCTGCTGCTGGGGCTGCTCCTGCTGATGCTGTTCAACCTGCCGGCATTCTTCCTGGAATACCGCCGGCTGCACTTCAT
>JAHEEY010000047.1:0-6131 GCA_024640485.1 Chloroflexota bacterium
ATGGGTCAGCTCATGGGCCAGCAGCTCCTGCCCGGCAGAGCTGCCCGGGCTGTATTCCCCCTGGCGAAAGAAAATGTCTGAACCGGTGGTGAACGCCCGCGCCTGGACGGAGCGGTTGAGGCTGTCCGATTGGCTGCCGGTGTGGACTTTGACACTGCTGAAATCCGCCCCAAACGCCTGCTCCATAGGAGTGCGTACTGGATCAGCCAGCGGCTGCCCGCCGCCGCGAGCCCCTTGAATCTGGCTCTCTAAATCGCCGGAGATAGGCCCGTCGGCGAATGAGTCTGCCGGCTGCATCTGCAGCTCCTCCTCTTCCTGCCGTTGGATGGAAGAGATGGGCTTCATCTGCAGCTCTTCCTCTTCCTGGCGCTGGATGGAAGAGATGGGCTTCATCTGTAATTCTTCCTCTTCTTCCTGTCGCTGTGGATTGGGCTGTTTGGATGAGGAGATGCTGCCGACCACCTGCTTGGCCACCTGGTCGGCTTCTTGCTCGTATTTGTCACCCACCGGCCCCAGGGTCAGTTTCGCTTGAATGAGTGGAGGGCTGCTGGCGTTGGGCGCTTTCCCTAACTGGGTTGTTCGGTTGACGATCGCTGCGAAGGAGGCGCTGGCAGCGTCGGTGGTTCGCTGCCGCTCTTCTGGCCGACGGCGAACCGTGCCGGAATTGAGGTGCCCTACCGCCCGGTTGCCGATCAGCCGCTGGAGCCGTTGACCATCTGCTGGCTTGATGCTGTTGGGCAGCACCGCAGCCCGCTGCAGTACCTGGCCCACTGCTTCTTGTGTTTGCTCCAGAAGCGGGTCCGATTCATTCCCTTGCGCCGACTTCGATGCAATCTGTGCTTTCTGCTCTGCCGGCTTATTGGTTTTGGCAGTGAGATTGTTGGCGGTCATAAGCTTGTCTCTACAGACCCGTCTTGGACAACACAATATAGCGAAATTCTCTGAAGCAGAATTGTTGCAGCGGCTGGCTTATACCCGCATCACCAGTTTGGCAGCTTCGGTCCACGTCTAGATCACCCTGTCGGCGGCAGCGGGATCTGGGGATTTTGTTTCCCTTCATCAAACTCGCCTTGATTCCAATTGGCCATGACCTGCTGCATCTTGGCGGTAGGATCGCCGTCACTCAGCTTTCTCAACGGCAGCAGCTCAACACCGACATCGGGATCACGCAGCTGCCAGCCCCATTCTATCGAGCCGTAATAGCTGTTCTGCTGGGCGCCATCAATGCACAGCGCCGTTGTCTCGAAGGTCATTTGGGACACTTTGTTGGGGTCGGATTCCAGCTCCCGCATGGCGCCAGGCAGGTTAGGCTTGTCATACAGTTTGGCGCTGCGGGTGTTCTGCTTGAGGCCGCCGAATGATTTGTACCGGTATCCTAGTTGGTAGTTCTGCGCCGTACCCTTTCGCTGGGCTTTGGCGCTCATATCTAGTTTCCCTTTCGGGGTGTCACCAACGGTCTGATTGTCAGCCAGGTCAGGCGCGCCGTAGATCGGGTTGTTCATCCGCATATCCCGATCAACGTGGCTTTCGCCGTCGGAGCGCTGCGCCTTTCGCTTTTGTCCTGCCGTCTGGAATTTTCCGGCCTCGTAGTCACCTCGGGTTTTGACGTCGTAGTTGATCCCTTTTTCCACCTTGAGCGATTTCTGGATCAAGCCGATCTTCTTGGCATTCACGTTGTTGTTGGGGGCAAATTCCAGCGTGATTTCGGCGCCATCCTCTACTGGTTGGTACGAGTTGGTGCTCCAGGTACCGCCGTTGGTGTTGACCGCCACGCGCTGTACTACCTGCCGCTGGACGCTGCTGCCCGACTGCTGGGCGACATGGGTCAGTTCATGGGCCAGCAGCTCCTTGCCGGCATTGCTGTTGGTGTTGTACTCCCCGTTGCGGAAGAAGATATCCCGTCCGGTGGTGAAGGCCCGGGCATCCAGAGAACGGTTCAGCCTGTCTGCCTGGCTGCCGGTATGGAGCCGAACGCCGGCAAAGCTGGTCCCAAAGGCGCCCTCCATAGAGCGGCGAATAGTGCCGTCGATCGATTGCCCGCCCCCTCTTGCTTGTTCGATAGATTGCTGCACGCTGGCGGAGATCGCTGTGCTGCCGCTGTCTGGACTGCTCTGGCGTTGGAGTGTGGAGATCGGTTTTCTCTGCACGCCTGTAGAGGCGTCCTGGCTTGACGTCGCCGGCGCCATCATCCGGCTCACCACCTGCTTGGCTACCTGGTCTGCTTCCCGCTCATAAGGGTCATTTACCGGCCCCAGGGTCAGTTTTGCCTGAACCGCCTGCCATGAGCTGTCTGCGGCAGCCTTGCGATCATGCGCCGATGCTCGATGCCGGCTGGAAATTATCCGGCCCACCGCCCGATTTCCCAGGGATCGCTGCAGCTGGTTCATGTCGGCTGTTCCTAAGGAATTTGGGGCTATCTCGGCTCGCTGCAGTATCGGCAGCAGCGGCTTCTCTGTGGATTGGGGCTGGGGTTTACTTCGTTGGCGCTGGGGGGTGTTGGATGTGGAATCGGATGATTTGCTCTCGACATGCTTCTGTTTGGATGACATGATACAAATTCCTATGCCGGTGCCTATCAGCCGCTCCGGTGAGTTTTGGCCTACGGAAGCACCGCAGGCGTTTATTTAATATCGGCATCCCTACCCCTACGACCACTAGAAGCACAGTATTGATGATCGACATGGGCTGTGATCCTTGACTGCTACCGTGCTCTTGCTTATATCAATTTGCAGATTAACTATCGTTTCATTTTAACGATTTGAGCGTCCGGATGTCTATCGCTGTTGGCATTTTTTACCGATTGCTCATGCAGTTCTCATCACATCCGGCAGCTCACAAATGGGCCCGCTATCGGCCTTAAGCCTCTGGGATGAACCGGATCGAGGTGACTATTTTCCGCAGAGCTGGGAGATATCGTTCCGCCAGCGGCAGCAAGGTAGCGCCGTTGATTTCCAGCAGCTGCCCCGGGCCGGCAAGGATGAACCCGAACAGCTGTACAAAGGGGTATTGAGCCCCTTCCGGCTGCCACTGGTACTGCTGCAGATACGCTGGCCTGCCGTCTTGCCAGAGCCGCCCTTCGGATACCTGTATGAACTGCTGGTAGCTGTCCGCTTGCTCCGCTTTGGCGGCGGTGATAATGGCGTCCAGCGCTTCCGGCGAATCGATCTCCTGATCCGATTGGGAAAAACCCAGATTGGAGCGATACCCCATTTCCGCAGGAGACAAGAATATCAGCGGGAACTCATCGGTATGGCCGGCACTCCAATCTTCCGGCAGTTTCACCGATATCCTGAACTGCGGATCAAAATAGCTGACCAGTGGACGGTTGTTCAGGGACATAGTTCTCCGTGACAAGTTGGGGGCCGTTGTTTTCCATGCATGGCCGCAGATTTCTTAGTTGGTCAGCCGCCGAATAGATAGCTGCCTAGATTGCCCAGCGATTGCAGCGTATCCCAGCTCAACCATGCTGGCAGCAGCCGGGCCGACAAAGTCTCGCCGATTTTATTGGTGTCGATTTTGATCTCATACCCATAAGAGAAGCCCAGGCCGGCGGCTACCTTGCCTTTGCCGCCTAATTCGATAACCCCATTTGCCCAACTTATCTTCCCTTCCAGGGAGCCGCCGACGCCAAATGTGGCCCCCAGTTCGCCTTTGGCGCTGGTCAGCTCGTTGCCATCGACTTTTAGCTTGACGTTGACATTCCCCTTGATCTCAACGCCGGCGAAGGCGCTGGCCTTTCCCTTGAGCGAGCCTTTCCCTTTACCGACTTTCCCTTTGGCTGATGCTTCTCCCTTCAAGCCAATGAACTCTTCCACGGCGCCATTCCCTTGAAGTTCGCCGCCTAAAATCTTCCAGCCCATGACGCCTGACTGGTGCTCTTTGGTGGCTGCCGCATTCAGGCCGAACTTACCCTCGCCTTTGATGCCTGATCGGGCCAGCTCGCCGCTGAGTTTGGCGGTGGCCAGCTCGTTGCCCAAGCTGCCGGACGCTTCGCCCTTGATGCCTTCGATGTTTTGGGACGCTTTGGCAGACCCTTTGGCTTTGCCCAGGCGCGTTTCCAGCTCGCCGTCGATCTTGCCCAGATCGATTTCAATCTCTTTGATCCCCAGCGGATCTTTTTCACCGTCATCTTCCTCTTCTTCTTCCTCGTCGTACTTACCCCAGGTGGCTTCTGCTTCGTAAGTAGCGCTGTCCTCTTCGCCTTTGATGCTGGTGACCCCTTCGTCGTCTTCTTCTTCCGCTTCTGCCTCTGGCGCTGCCGTGTAGCTGAAGCCGGCCCAGCTGGCGAAGCGGCCCAGGTAGCTGTTGTCCAGCGCTTTCTGTTGCTTGCGCTTCTGCTGTCCGGCACGAATGCGCCGCTCGATCTCTTTGCGTCGGGCCGCCGGATCGGAGGGCAGCGGCTTCATCCGCTGGATACTGCTGCCGTCAGCCTGCAGCTGGGGTTGTGAGGGCTGTTCTTGCCGCTGCACCGCGGCGCCGCTCTGCTGCACCACATGGGTCAGTTCGTGGGCCAGCAGCTCCTGTCCACCGGAGCTGCCGGGGCTGTATTCGCCCTGCCGGAAGAAGATATCCTGCCCGGTGGTGAACGCCCGGGCCTGGACCGATTGATTCAGGCTGTCTGATTGGCTGCCGGTATGAACTTTGACCCCGCTGAAGTCGGCGCCGAAGGCGTTTTCCATGGGCTGGCGCACGTTATCAGCCAACGGCTGTCCACTGCCCCGTGCCGATTGGATATCGTTTTCGATCTCATCGCTGATCGGTCCGCCCATGGCTGAGGAAGCGGCCTTTGCCTGGACCATCTCCTCTTCCTCTTCCTGACGCTGAACCCCTGGTTGGTCAGACGCGGGCAGAGAGGTTGCCACCTGTTTGGCAACCTGGTCCGCTTCTTGCTCATATTTGTCGCCGGTGGGGCCGAGGGTCAATTTCCGCTGGATGAGCAGCCGTCCGACGGCTTGATTGCCGATAGTGCGCTGCAATAGGTGGATGCCGGAAGCGTCAATGGCATGGGGATCGGCATGGGTGCGCTGCAGGATAGAGACGGCGGCGTCAGCTGACGCCTCTATCCGAGGTTTAGCTCGTTCTGATTGAGGCTTCTTAGAAACGGAAGCTGCCTTCGCTCTGGGTTTTCTTCTCAGCAGCTTCTCTTTACGCATAACTTGTTCTCATAGGCAACGATGTTCAATGCCGCAGGAAAATCAATTGAGGTGCTTACCTGTGCGTTCCTTGATTTAGGCGGCGCTCCAACCTTCATCAACCGGTTCGGTATCGTGTAGGTGGAAAATGTTTCCTGGGTCAGATTCCACCTCAATCTCGGTACCGCCCACCGTCTGCACGCCTTTGGCATGATCTTGAGGGTTTCTCTAGGTTGATACTTTTACAGCGCTGCCGCCAATTGCCAGTGTCGTAAGACTACCGGCGGTGATCGCCTTCTTCTTGCCTTTTGCCGTATTCTTTAACCCTGAGAAGGAGACCAAGGTGTTTATCCAATGACCTCTTGTCCCAAAATCTCGTCTCCGCTTCAGCGTTGGTTAGTTTGTCTTCCGTGAGTTTTAGATGGTTTGTGTCAAAAGCACGCGCGGTGGTTATTCTATTTTCCCATCATTAACGATGAATGAACGCTGGACCGCTGATGCCGCCTGGGATGTTGTCTCCTGCGGTGTCGTCGCAGTTGATTGCGGCGTCTCTGTCTGCCGCTGCATCGGTGCGGCGCCTTGTTGGACGGTGTGAGTCAACTCGTGGGCCAGTAGCTCCTGCCCGGCGCTGCTGCCGGGATTGTATTCACCCGATCGGAAGAAGATGTCCTGACCGGTGGTGAACGCTCGGGCCTGGACCGATTGGTTCAGGCTGTCCGATTGGCTGCCGGTATGGACCTTGATCCCGCTGAAATCGGCACCGAAGGCGCTTTCCATCGGCTGGCGCACCTTGTCAGCCAGCGGCTGCCCGCCGCCGCGAGCCGACTGGATGCTGGTCTCGATCTCATCGTTGATCGGTCCGCCGCCGGCGGTGGAAGCGGGTTTCATCTGCATCTCCTCTTCCTCCTCCTGACGTTGGATAGAGTCAAGAGGCTTCATCTGCATCTCCTCTTCCTCCTCCTGACGTTGGATAGAGTCAAGAGGCTTCATCTGCATCTC
>JAHEEY010000047.1:6231-15860 GCA_024640485.1 Chloroflexota bacterium
AGGTCGGTTGGGCCCAGCCTGGCGTTGGGCTGGACTGCCCGCTGCATCAACGTGGTCACACTGTCGTGCCGGGCTGGGCCATCTGCCTGCTTCGGCTTGACTTTGGATTGACGTATAACTGTATTGCTCTTTTCCTGGCTTGTTTTCTCAGCTTTGTATTTAGTAACCATGGTTATCTCTCGCACCACGAATCAAGTTATGACTCTAGATCACTATCGTTGACCAGCCGGCCCATTTTCTGCAGCTCGCGGCGGGTACCGTGGAATAGATGGTCCATCGAGACCACCTGGCCATTGGCGGCTGCCAGGTAGGCGGCGGTGACGATGATATTGCGGATGTTGCCGCCGGCGATTTCGAAACGTTCGGCCATTAGTTCAAAATCTAACTCTGGCTCGCTGGGTATATCCGACGGGAACAGCGTTTGCCAGATGCGCAGCCGGTCCTTGGCTTTGGGGAAGGGGAAGTCCAGGGCAAACTGCAGCCTGCGCATAAACGCTTCATCCAGATTGGCGCGCATATTGGTGGAAAGGATGGTGACGCCGTTATACGCTTCCATTCGCTGCAGCAGGTAACTGACTTCGATGTTGGCATACCGGTCGTGGGCATCTTTCACTTCTGAGCGTTTGCCGAAGATAGCATCCGCCTCGTCAAAGAAGAGAATGGCGTTGCTGCTTTCCGCTTCGGAGAAAATCCGCTCCAGGTTCTTTTCTGTCTCGCCGATATATTTGCTGACCATGCTGGACAAATCGATCTTGTACAGGTCCAGCCCCAATTCGCCGGCGATCACTTCCGCGCCCATGGTCTTGCCGGTGCCTGGCGGGCCGTAGAAGAGCGCGGTGATGCCGGCGCTGGCGGTCAGCTTTTTGCCTACGCCCCATTCTTCCAGTACCAGCGGCCGGCTGCGGACGGTGTTGACCAGCTCTTGCAGGATGGTGATCGACTCCTCCGGCAGGATCAGGTCGCTCCAGGTGTACCGGGGGCTGATCTTGCGCGCCAGTGTGCCCAGCCGGGGGTTGGAATGGGCCCTGGCGGCGGCGAAGAGGTGCTGGTTGTCCAGGCTCTTGCCGTCTTGGGCGGCTAAATCACGGGCACTGCTGACCAGATCCCGGATCTGGCCGGTGGAAAGCATGAATTGTCCGGCAAGGGCGGTAATCTGCAGCTCGTCGTTTTCTTCGCCGTCCAGGAAATGGCCCAGCAGCTGCTGTCGGTGAGCGGTATCAGGGATGGGGAAGTCAAACCAGCGCAGCCGGCGGTCCCGGGCCACGTGTCTGGGCTGCCATTTCTGCTCGCCGGAAATAATCAGCAGGCCGGGATGTTGGCAAAGCGCCTGCAGCAGCAGCGGCGGCGGGGCGTCGTCAACCAGGCAGCTGTCCCAGCCGGTCACCTGGGGCACCGCGTTGGTCAGCAGGGCATCTCGCATCAGCAGGCGAATGCCTTCCTGGGGCTTGATCTCCGCTTGGCTGGAGGTGGCCAGGTCAAATGTTAGCAGCGGCCGTCCGGCACTGCTGGCCACCAGCCTAGCGGCTGCCTTCTGAGAGACGAAATCTTTATCGTGAAAGACCAGCATATCGCTGCCGGCAGCGGCAAGCTTGATCCGGTTGCCCCATTCCTCTGGGATCAGATCTAAATTGGGCCGCGGCTCTGGCTGATAAGTGAGATGCCCTTTCAGCATATCGTTAGGCTGATATTGGCCCAGCAGCAGCCAATTGACGATGCTGTCATCGGGAACGATGGATTCATTGATCAGCAGCGGCCGGCCGCCTCCCGGCTCGGTCACCCTTTCCACCAAATGGTGTCGAATCAAAGAGGCATCTTGGGCGAAATAAGAGAGCTTCATCAGCCGTTCCGGCCCAGGTGGGCAGAGCAGGTCCAGGATCAAGCTGATGGAGGGGTGTTTGCGGGTCAGGTCGTCCTGCAGATAGCCGTACAGCTTGCCGTAGCGGGCATCCAGCTGCGGGCCAATGCTCATCAGCAGCACATCCAGGGCGAAGCGGTCCAGCCCCAGTAATTGGGCCAGCTGAACCAGACGGATTGGAATGCCGGCAGCCTCGCTCTGGCTGATCAGGTCTCCGATATGTTCCTCGGACTGGCGCAGCGCCTGGGCGTACTGACCGTCGCTCTCGTCATCCAACAGCTGGCTGCCGTAGCCAAAGGGACGCTGCAGCAGCTGGTATGCCTGGGCATTAGTGATGTGGAAGCCGGTGAGCATACCGCTGGATTCTTCGCCGCCCTCTTCTGCCGGCTGCTGACGCCCAATCTGCCGGTGAAGCAAAACATCCAACCGGGCAAACTCCAACTGCAGATGTTGGAAGCTCAAGTCAGATTCGATTGGGGGTGTGGTCATTCTTTCATTCATAGCGGTCGCTGTTCGCTGTCGCGGCTGCCCGGCAGGTTACTCGGTCTCCTCGGAGAAGGAGAGATTGGTGGTCTTGCCGATCCTGATCTTAGCGCCGATGTCGACGCTCAGCGGTGTCGGCTGGCGAACAGCGATGCGGGCTTCATTGACGAAGGTGCCGTTGCTGCTGCCGTTGTCTTCAATGTAGAAAATCCCCTGTTCATAGCTGATGGTGGCATGTCGCCGCGAGACATGGCGGTCGTTGGTAATGGATAGATCACTTTCGTCTCGGCCGATGGTAAACGGCAGCCGGGTCAACAGCTGTCCGCTGCCGTTGACGATTGATTTATCCGGTGATTCCAGCACCCGCAGCCTGACCCGGGGCATCGCTGCTGGCTTTCCCTTCGGTACCAAAAGCGCATCGGCGGGCAGCCACTCCTTATACGTGTTCTTCGCTTTGCGCATACCGTACCAGCGGCCCAGCCGCCATCCAAAGAACAGGGTCGCAATCAGCAGCAGCAGCGAAATAATCGTCAGCAGCGGGTTGTCCTGCCAGGCGCGGATCGTCTGCACCAGCGGTGCCGAGGGAGGCTGGTAGCGGAACCGATAATCAGCCGAGGCCAAATCGTCGCCGTTTGCTGACATGGCGTGGACAAATACCCGATAGTGTCCCCCCTCTAATGAGAGCGGTGTCTGGGCTTTGAAATTGTCGTGCCCTGCCTGCGTGGAGAATATGAGGTGGAAAGGCTCGCCTACCTGCTGATTCTCCTGGTTGAGGAAGCGGCCCTCGTAATGAGCGGCCAAATCAGGGTTAGTGACATGGATACTGAACAGTATCGTCGGCTCATCGTCCTGTATTCGCAGCGAGGGGAAATCGATGGTCGCTTTCTGATCATTAATCGCTACCGAATCTATCTGCATCGTCAGGGTCTTGATTGGATCGTAGCGGAATTCGTGACTGGCTTCCAAAGCGCTGCCGGCGCCATCTTTGATGGTGCTGCCGTTGAAATCGATGGGATGTACTTTCACCAAGTAGCGGCGGTCCGCTGTCAATGGTGAAGCATCCATAATGATCCGCTGGGAAATCGCCGGACGGTTCTGGATCTGCCGGGCCGCCTGTACATTGTCTATCTTATCAATTATCTCGATCTGCAGGGTACCTACCTTTTCCGAGCTTGTCAGGGCGACATCAAAAACCAGCGTGTCTGCGTCTCTGTCGTAGGTGAAATTGCTGATCTCCACCGATACCGGGGCCGCCGCGGGCGGCGGTGCCACCACATAGTCGCGCATCGAGGTGAGGCTGATCCCGGCTGGCGCCAGCCGGCGTTGGTCTTCCTGGGTCAGCAGCAGCATCCCCCGGTGGTAGCCCAATGAAGGCATTAACCTGGCCCGGGCTACCCACTGGGCCCGGACACCGTCCATGATCTGCTTAAACGTCTGATCGCGTACATCCTGATCGCCAACAGCTGACAGGCCGCCGGTATCCTGGGATAAACTGGTCAACGCGGCGGCATCAATCCGGTTTTGACTCCCAGCGATGCCAACGGTGTGGATAGGTACCGGCAGTTCCCCCTCGGTGGCTACAGCCACCAGCTGTTCAAAGGTGTTTTGGCTGCAGGCGCCGCCGGCAGTTTGGCTGGTCTCATCCCTGCCGTCGCTGAACAGGATCATGCTGCGGTAAGGGGTATCCTGGGATAGCTGCTGCAGCGCCTGGGTTGTGGTGGTGGCCACGTCATACAGACAGGTGCCGCTGTTATCGATCTCCATACTGTTGACGGCGGCGATCGCCTGGCTGTGATCGTTGGTGAACGCCTGCAGCAGATCGATCTGTTCATCGAAACGAATGACCGCGAATTGGACCTCTTCCGGCGCGGCATTGATCGCCGCGATGGCTGCCTCTTTCATCTCTCCCAGCACATCCCGCATACTGCCGCTGGCATCCAGCAGCAGCGCCATGTAGAAGGCGGGTTTGTCCAGCGTCGCCGGGTAGCTGCTGCCGTTCTCGAACTGCAGCGTTGCTGTTTGCAGGGGCACCTCGGCATAGGGCTTTCCGCTGCCGTCCATCATAGTGAAGTAAACCGCTAGAGAGAGCGACTCAGCCCCTTCCGACACCTGGGTGTCGATGACATGAGGGATCGCCGGCGTGTCGGCCTTGATCTGCCCCGGCAGCAGTAGAGAGAGCAGCGCCAGGGGGAGTAGAAGAAAGAAATGCTTTTTCATAGGCTGAGATCGTCTTGTTGCATGCATAAAGAAACTGTCAAATAAGCTGCCGATTACCTGGAAACAGTAATCGCACGTCATGGGACATTAACCGTCACCGTCGGTTGGTTGCTTGACAGGCTACTTGGATCAATCAAGGTGAAGGTGACAGTCCGGCTGATTCCCGAATTGGTTGTGCTAAAGGCGATGGCTCGGATCAACGCCATCACGCTCTCCACCTGGGCCGCGTTTTGGTCGAAACGAACGACCAGATCTTCTCCGCCTTCACCGCCTAGCGTCGAATCGATTGTACCGATACGAACGCCGTCGTAGAAGATTTGGTCACTCACGGCGCCAGCAGGAGTTCGCGTTCTGACCGAGAGACCAGTGGCCGCTGGCGGATTTGAGTTGTTAGTGGTGGCTGATACCACCAGCGTGTCGCTGATCTGAAGCCCGGATGTGAGCGGGATGGTGACGGAGAGTACATAGCCGTTCCAATTGGTCGGTAGGTCAACATCGGTGATCACCGCTGATGGAGCCAGCAGAACACGTGTGCCCCCCGTTGAAATGACAGTGCCGCCCACACCAGAAATGGCAGGTGGGTCAGCTACCGCGCTAACTGTGATATTGAACGAATCGGTATCAACCCGCGCGCCGCCGGTACCGGTATTTCCTTGATCATTGGTCGTGATAGTGACCGCGGCGGTGCCGTTGAAGTTCAGGGTTGGGCTGAATACCATGCCGGTCAGGGCGCTGTTGATATCTGTCTGCGATCCGCTGAAGCTTACGTTGCCGCTGCCGTTGCCGCTGACGCCGGTCAAACCGCCGGTGCCGCTGAGGGTCAGGGTGCCGTTGGTGGCGGTCATGATAACCGTCAGGTTGGCGCTGCCGGCATCGACATCGTTTACCGTGATAGGCACACTGCTGGTGAAGGTCAGCGATGTGTCCTCATTGATTGTCTGTGTACCGGGAACCGTGTTCACCGGTGGGTCGTTGACACCCACAACGGTAACGGTGCTGGTTGCAACAGCGCTGGTATCTGTGCCGTCGCTGAGTACGAACTGAATGATCCGGTTAGGTGCTGTCGTTGGCGCCTGGGAATTGTTGATGTAGGTTATCGACCGCAGCACCGTTTGGTAGCGAGCAATGGTCTGGTTCCCTTGCAGCCGCAGCGTGCCGGTAATTGGGTAATAGGTAACTGTGACCCCTGTGGCGGTAGCTGTATTGGCAAGCAGTTCAGACGCGCCATCTTGTAGGTTAGAGATGGTCACTGTCGCCCACTGAAGATTGGCATCGTCGGCGTCGGTGACGGTCAGGTCCGTTGAATCGACGATAGAAACTGCAGCGCCCCCTTCGGTGAATGTGGCCGCATATCCAAGGCCGGTGGTACCGCCGCTGTTGTTAAGATCCAGATCGATTACCGGCGGATCATTGACCGCCACTACTGTAACCGTCGTTGTGGCGGGGGCGCTGGCCGCCGTGCCATCGTTGACTGTGAACTGGACGATTCGAGGTTGCCCGATGTTGGGTTGATTGTCAGTATTATTGTAAGTGACCGAGCGCAGCACCTGCTCATAGTTGGCCACACTCTCGCTGCCGCTGAGGGTCAGAACACCAGTGGTGCCGTTGTAGCTGGCGTTAATGCTGCCGGTGACGGTAGCGGTCAGTACCTCAAAGGAGGTGTCCAAGATATTGGTGATCGTCACCGTGGCCGAGGCCATATTGATGTTGTCGATGTCAATGATACTCAGATCACTATCGGCAAGATTGACCGGCCCGGCATCTTCGGTGAAGGTGGCGGTGTAGTTGATACCGGCTGTGCCGCCGCTGTCGTCCGCATCCAGATCCATTATCGGGGCGTCGTTGACATTGGTGACGGTGATCAGGACGGTGGCAATGGCTGAATTGGCGATACCATCAGAAGCGCGATAGGTGAAGCTGTCTGTGCCATAAAAGTCAGCGGTGGGTGTGTAGGTGAAGGTGCCGTCCAGGATCAAGTTCAAGGTACCGGAAACTGGGCCGGTTACCAACGTGCTGGTCAGTGGATCGTTGTCTACATCAATATCGTTGCTCAATACCGATGTGGCCGCGATTAATACTGTTCCCTCACTGGTTGTATAGCCGTCATTGACCGCTACCGGGCGGTCATTAACGCCGGTGACAAAGATGGTCACCGTGACCGTGTTAGAGTTGCTGGCCCCATCATTGGCATGGTAGCTGAAGCTGTCTGTGCCGAAGAAGTCAGGGTTCGAGTCATAGCTGAAAGTGCCATTGGAGTTCAAGAATAGATTACCGTTGGCAGGCAAGGTGTCAATAAAAGCTGTAATTGGATCGCCATCGGCATCGAAGTCGTTTGCCAGCACGCCGGCAGCGGCAGAATTGACCGAGAGGATGGTATCTTCGGTGACCGTGTAACTGTCGCTGCGGGCGATGGGCGGGTCGTTGACGTCGGCGATGGTCACTGTGAACAGCTCTGATGGTGAGACAAAGACGCCGTCGGAGACGCTGAGGTTCAAGCTGTAGGTGATCGGTGTTGTCTCGAAATCAATGCCGGCGGCACCAGCCGGCGTCAGGAACAGCTGGCCGCTGCTGGCGCTGATGGTGAAAGCCGCCGTGGCGGACAGTGTGGGCGAGACCGGCGGAGCGCCGCTGATGATCGTCCAGCTGCTGAACTGCGGGTTCGCATCCCCGTCGGAGGCGGTGACGGTGGTGAAACTGCCGGCGGGGCTGTTTTCATTCAAGGCGTAAGATTGTCCCGGGTTGACCCACGGTATCACATCATTGACATCGAGGGTGCCGATAGTCAGGACCGTTGGCGCGGAGGCATTTATGCCGTCAGAGACGGAGATCATCAAGGTGTAGGTGATCGGCGGCGTCTCATAATCCAGGGCGCTGGCGCCGGCAGCGGTCAAGGAGAGCTGTCCCGTGCTGCTGTTGATACTGAAGTAAGTGGTGGCTGTGGTCGGCGTGCCGGAGATGATGGTCCAATCCCCCAGCGGGCTGCTGTCGGCGTTGATTGTTGCCGTCAGCGGCGTGCCGAACTGGCCTGCCGCAGCCCCTTCCGCCACTGTCCGTGTATGCAGCGGGATAGTGGGGATGGCGTCGTCATCGGTGATGTTCATAGTGACTGTGGGCACGGCGATGCCGTTGTATTTCGGATCGCCGCTGGTAACAGTGTGGGTGATTGGGCTGGTGTGGTTTCCTTCAATGATACCGTCGTCATACGCGGTCACAGTCACTGTTTGGGTTATGAATGGCGTAACAGGAGAGAAGCTGACCGTGACCGGCAGTCCCGGGCCGGGATTCTGTCCGGGCACCGAGAGGCTGGCGTGGGTATTGGTGTTCAGTTGAACAGTCACTGTGTTGGACGGGACGCTGTTCAAAACCAGACCATAGCTGGACGAGCTTCCTTCGACGGCGTTGAGCGTCGTTGGCGTAACCAGCACACCCGCCTGGTCGTTGTCAACGATGGTAATAGTTGCATAAGCGACAGACAGTACCCCGTTGTTTGGTGGCTGGGGCGTCAGCGATAGGACGATAGTTTCGTTCCCTTCGTCAGCCTTGTCGGAGAGGATTTGGACGGTGAAAGTGTCTTCCTGGTTGACACCATCTCTGGGGTAAGTCAAGGTGCCGTTGCCGCCGCCTGTATTGAAGATGAAATCATTCCCAATTCCGCTGGTAGCGGTTCCAGTGTCATCGACAGCAACCGTTACGTCGACTCTGCTGGTGTTGCCTCCTGCCAGCCGAACCGTGACCGAAACAGTGGTAGCCTCTTCCGTGATGGAAATAGGCGTATTTAAGACTATCAACTGCGGCACTGGATCGTCAGAATTGATCGCGGCATCGAAAGTGACATCGGCGACGCCTGAACTGGTTGTATTGGCGTCAAGAGTGATCTTGAACGTCTCGTTGACTGGTTCGTAAATCGCGTCGTCAATGATTTCAATGTTGAAGTCGTGGGAGGCGTCCTGCACATTCACAGGGAAAGTATATCGCTGGGCATTGGGCTGCAAGGCCGTATAATCTTGCCCGGCAGTTGCTACCGGCGTGGTGGTGCCAGCAGCCGTGATCATATCGACCACAACATCTCTGTCGCTGCCGCCTCTGAGGATTACAGTTACTGGGCGATCTCCAGTCCCGCCTGCTTC
The DNA here is from genome assembly GCA_024640485.1 of Chloroflexota bacterium. Lineage (GTDB taxonomy): Bacteria > Chloroflexota > Anaerolineae > Promineifilales > Promineifilaceae > JAHEEY01. Next base: position 14,914 of record JAHEEY010000047.1, read on the forward strand.
ATCGAACACAATCGGCGTGTTCTGTACCTCTAAAACGGGCGGCGCGTCATCATCGTTAATCCGGACAATCGCTTGACTGTTGCTGTTGCTCCATCCGGCTGCCCCCGAAACGATAGACAGGGTGAATTCCACGGTTTCGAAGTCGTCGTTCACAGTATGTTCGTCAATTGTGTCTTGCTTGGTGACAACAGTGATGCTTTTGGTTGTACCGGCATCAGCCTCGGTCCAGGTAAGCTGGCCTGTTGGAGCCTCGAAGTCGGCGCCCACTGTCGCGTTACCGCCGGTAACACTGTAGCTGACCACCACGTTGGCAGCACTGCCGCCCACCATGCGCACATTGATCGTAGCCGGACTACCCTCCGTCACCGCTGCAACTGTTTCGATAACTAACTGCGGCTCACTGTCGCTGTCTTGGATGGTGATGGTTGCCGGATTGGGATTCGGTGTCGTGCTGATCACTGCGTTGATAGCGCTGGTTAGGGATAGCTTGAACGTCTCGGCGGTCGGCTCAAAGATTGCATCCCCCAGGATTTCCACCGGGATACTCTTGGCATCATTCGTTCCTGCTGGCCAGCTGATGGTGCCGGTGCTGATGGCGGTGTAGTCGGAACCCGCTTTCGCCGTGACGTCGGCGGTGCTGTAGTTGACGGTCACAATGGCACTGCTCTTGCCGGTCATCGCCACAGAGACAAAAGAGTTCGTTGACTTATCGCCGGCGGCTGCCGGCTCAGTGAAGCTATTGGGCGAAATCGAAAGCTTTGGCGTTGGATCGATATCGGTGATCTTGATAGCGCCGGTGCCGTCGGTGATGGTGGCATTGACTGGCGCGCTCAAGGTGACATTGATCGTCTCCTTGCCGCTGGGTTCATTAACGCCGTCGGTGAGCACAGTCACCAGGAATGTGAGCGGGCCGGTCTCGCCCGCTTTCCAGGTTAAGGTGCCTGACG
>JAHEEY010000398.1 GCA_024640485.1 Chloroflexota bacterium
GGTGACATCGTGGCACGACGATTGCGCTTCAAACGATCAACCGGCGGCAGGGCGCCCCATCGCGGGCAGCGGTTCGCCGCTTGCCGCCCCAAATCCCAGCCGAAAAGCCGCCGACAGCGGATCGCCGCGCCAACCGGTCAGCGCGCATAAACCGTGAATTCAACGCCCAGCTTGTCTGGGCGTTTTTATTTTCAATCGGGTCGTTAGGGAGTCTGGAACGCGGCAGGCGTACGCCGCTGTGACCAGCTCCAGCAGCAGGTGAAAGCATGAAATACCAACTGGATATCTGGCGAGACCAGAGCGGCGTGCCCCATGTGGTCGCCGCCGAAGAGGCCGGCGCTTATTGGGGATTGGGTTACGTCCACGGCAAGGACCGCGGGATGCAGCTGCTCTACATGCGCATCCTGGGCCAGGGCCGGGTTTCTGAGCTGCTGGACGCCAGCGACAACTCCCTGCTGGTGGACAAATTCTTCCGCCGCATGAACTGGTCCGGCCATACCGGGCCCCCGCTGGCTGCCCTCAACGGGGCGGAGCTGGCCAACCTGGACGCCTACTGCGAAGGGGTCAACGCCGCCATTTTCGAGAAGGTCCCCTGGGAATACAAGATGCTGGGGTACCAGCCGGAGCCGTGGACCCGGGAAGATTGCCTGCTGCTGGCCCGCATGCTGGGCTATCTGACCCTGGCCCAATCCCAGGCGGAGATGGAGCTGCTCTTTGTGGAGATGGTCCAGGCAGGGGTTGAGGAGCCGATGCTGGAGGAGCTGTTCCCCGGCATCCTGGGCGGCCTGGATGCGGCCCTGATCAAACAGGTCACCCTGGGCGACCGCATGGTCCCCAACACCGCCTTGTGGGGGACAGGGGCGCCGCGGATGATGGCCTCCAACAACTGGGTCCTTTCCGGCGCCAAGACCGCCTCCGGCAAACCGATGGTGGCCAACGACCCCCACCTGGAGATCAACCGGCTGCCCAACATCTGGTCGGAAGCGGTGCTCAGCTGGGGGGAGAACTACGCCATGGGCGGCACCATGCCCGGGCTGCCCGGCGTCCTCACCGGCAGGACCAACCATTTCGCCTGGGGAGTGACCTACGCCTTCATCGACGCCGTGGACAGCTGGATGGAGAAATGCCGCGACGGCTGCTACTACCGCCAGCCTGACGACCAATGGATCCCCTTCCGCCAGCGTGAAGAGCTGATTCTGCGCAAGAAGAAGCCCGCGGAAACCATCATCTTCTATGAAAACGACCACGGTGTCCTGGATGGGGATCCCACCCAAGAGGGGATCTATCTGGCCACCCGCTGGGCCGCCGGCGAGGCCGGCGCCAAGATGCTCTCCATGGCCCTGGGGGTGTGGGGCATCCATTCGGTGGCCGACAGCCTGTCCAGCCTGGGGGCGGTGGAGAGCGGCTGGGATTTCGTGGCCGCCGACAATGACGGCGACATCGCCTTCCAGATGTCGGGGCTGGTCCCCAGACGGCGGCCCGGGGTCAGCGGCTTTGTCCCCCTGCCTGGCTGGCTGCCGGAGAACGATTGGGACGGCTTCCACGACCCCGCCGACATGCCCGTCTGCCGCAACCCGGAGAGCGGCTTCTTTGCCACCGCCAACCATGACCTCAACCAGTACGGCAAATTCGCCCCCATCAACATGCCCATGGGCAGCTACCGGGCCGAGCGGATCAACCAGCTGCTGGCTGAAGGGGAAAAGCACACCGCCGCCCAGATGGGCCAGATGCAGTACGACGTCTATTCGCTGCAGGCGGAGCGGTTTATGGAGATCCTGCGCCCGCTGCTGCCCATGTCGCTGCAGGGGGAGATCCTGCGCCAATGGGATCTGTGCTACGATGCCGATTCCCTGGGCGCCTTCCTGTTTGAGCAGGTTTACCAGGCGCTCTATCTGGACGTGTTCGGCGCCGGCATGGGCGAAGAGTTGATCAAATATCTCAACGGCGAGACCGGCAGCTTCATCGACTTCTATCAGAACTTCGACCGGGTGCTGCTGGCGGAGGAGTCCCTTTGGTTCGGCGGGCGGGGCAGGGAGCAGCTGTACCGCGAGGCTGCCGCCAAAGCGCTGCAGGTGAAGCCGGTCCGCTGGGGCGACCAGCGGCAGTTCACCATGTCCCACATCCTCTTCGGAGGCACCATCCCCGGCTTTTTCGGCTTCGACCGCGGCCCGGAGACCGCCATCGGCGGGCGGGCCACCATCCACCAGGGACAGCTGTACCGCAGCGCCGGCCGGCAGACCTCCTTCCTCCCTTCCATCCGGGTGATCGCCGACCTGGCCGAGGATGTGCTCCTGACCAACCTGGCCGGCGGCCCCAGCGACCGCCGCTGGTCCAAATATTACGTCTCCGACATGGCCAACTGGCGGGAGGGAAAATTCAAGCGGCTGAGCACCGATCCCCACCAGTCAAAGAAGAAGCTGTAGGGTACCCCCTCCGGCGGCGCCTCCGCGGAGGGATGGGGGAAAAGCAAAGCCCGCCTTATGGCGGGCTTGAGCTTCAGCGTTTGTCAGCTTGAGCCAGACGGCGGCCGCTGTGGCCATGGGCTGCCGGCGGTTCTATTCGAATGCCACCAGCGAGAAGGAAAATTGAGAACCATGTCCTTCCGTGGAATGGACGGTGATGCTGGAGCCATGGGCTTCAATGATCTGTTTGGCCAATGCCAGCCCCAGGCCGACGCCGTTTGAACTGCGGGTCATCGAGTTTTCCAGCTGGCGGAACGGTTCAAATATCGTATGCATCCGCTCCTGATCGATGCCGGCGCCGGTGTCCGATACGGAAACGGTGACGAGCTTCTTGGCCCGGGTCACCCTGAGCCAGATCCGGCCGCCGGGCTGGGTGAATTTGACCGCGTTCTCCAGAAATTCCCCGATCACCCAGGTGATTTTTTCCCGGTCCGCCTTGATGCTCGCCGCTTTTTCAGGCAGTTCAATCACGATCTCGATTTTCTTGCTCCGGGCCTGAGTCTTGACAATCTGACCCGCCGTTTTCACCAGATCGGCAATTGAGACGGTTTCAACCAGCAGAGGAAAGGCACCCATTCTCGCTTCCGTGAACAGAAGAATCTCCTCGACCAGCTGGTTCAACTTCTTGCTGGAGCCGAGCACCGACTGCATCGCCGCGTCCTGATTGGAGTTCAGCGGACCCAGCGACTGATCAGCGATCATTTCCGCGAATCCGCACAAGATGGCCAGCGGAGTGCGCAGCTCATGAGACATGGTGCTCATGAAGTCGTCCTTCAGCTGGTCCAGCTCGCTGAGCATGGTCAGCGCGTTTTGCAGCTGCCGGGTGCGTTCTTCCACCCGCTGCTCCAATCGCTGGTTGCTCAGTTTCAAGGTTTGCTGCAGCTGGATCACCTGCCGCAGAGTCGCCTGGTCCAGCTCTTCGGCGCTGACCATGTCCAGCTCTACCAACAGCTGGCCCAGCAGGACCTGTTCTCCAAGCTTGGCTCTGCGCCCTTGGGTGGCCAGCGCAAACTCAAGATCTGATTCGGACAGGACCCCTTCCAACACCAGCTGTTCGCCTAATCTTGGTACCAGGTGTTCCAGTGAGACCACTTCGCCTACCTCCGGTTCTTGCTCATTGATGTGCGCGGCCGCCGGCTGCGGCTGAACCCGGCTTGCCACCTTTACACCCTTGACCGAATCTGCTACATGGAACTCGTTGATCATTGAGCCCATATAACCCACTCCGAAATCAGCCGTACATATGGTTCCCATGGTCTTCTCCCTGCTTACTACCGATCAAGAGTTTGCTGCTGGTGGCCGCTCCGGTCAAGCGGCCACCAGCACGTTTGCTATTTAGCTGCCCGGCTCTTAGTAGTCCCAGCTGACGCTGTTCCAGGAGATCGAGTTCCAGCTGATGCTGTTCCAGGATACCGAGTTCCAGCTGACGCTGTTCCAGGATACCGAGTTCCAGCTGACGCTTTCCCAGGCAATCGGATCTGAGCCCGTGAGCAGCAGCCTGCTGGGCTCGATATTTGTGTTGGTAGAGAGGGTGGAGTTGGAACTCACCGCCTGGTAGATGTCCAGGTACGGGTAGCCCCCGACGCGCCCAGCATTCCAAATCAGCCTTGCCTTCACCTGATCGGGAGTCAGACTGGGGTTGGAATCCAGGATGAGGGCCGCCGCGCCCGCTACCATCGGCGCCGACATCGACGTGCCGGTGGCTCGGAAGTATCGCCATGGGCCGCCGCTGCCGCCGAAGCTGGTTGTCCGCTCCGGATAATCGCTTCTCCAGGTGGAATCGTTTGGCAGGGTGCTGAAGATGTTGACACCTGGGGCATAAAGATCAGGCTTCGACGTCCAGTCCAGAGTCCAGCCGGCAGCGGAGAATTCCGGTATTACGTCGTCGTTCGTAGCGCTGGTACCTTTCTCATCGGTGGCGCCCACGGTGATCAAGAAGGGGTCATTGGCGGGGGCGGCGGCA
>JAHEEY010000399.1 GCA_024640485.1 Chloroflexota bacterium
AATCCGTCAATCCGAATATCCAGATGACATTGATCAGGCTCCGCCCCAGAATAGCGGCAATAACCACCACCAGTACAAGATATGGTACGGTCAGGATGATATTGACCAGTGCCATGATGGCGCTGTCTACCCAACCTCCCAGGTAGCCTGCCAGCAACCCTAACACGATCCCTAAAATAAGGGCAATCAAGACACCAAAGAAGCCTACCGTCAACGAAACGCGAGCGCCGTAAATAATCCGGCTCAGCGTATCTCGTCCCAGATTATCAGCCCCCAGTGGATGATCCCAACTTCCTTCTTCAAACCAGGCCGGCGGCTGCTTGGAGGCGCTCAAATTCTGCTTCAGCGGATCATGGGGCGACAGCTGCTTAGCGAAGACGGCGATAAAGACTATCGACAGGAAAATGCCTAGTCCCAACATGCCGGATTTATCGCGCCACAACAAGCGGCCGACATAGGCCAGCCGGCTGGCCCAGGTGGGTTCCTCATAATCATCAAGAACGGCCGGTGTAATCGATTGTGCCATGTTTGCTCCTACAGCTGATGCCGGCAGCGAAAAAATTGCGCGTCAACTGATTTGCTGTCAGCAGCCTCCGATGAGGCTGGCTACATTAAAGTCGAGAATGCGTCCTGTCGCGGGGTTCAGCGCCGCCACGCGATCTTCTAGCTGTATCGAATGCGCGGGTCTATCACCCCGTACAACAGGTCGACCCCTAGATTAATCAGAACGGCGAAGGTTGCCACGAATATGGTGATGGCCTGCACCAACGGGAAATCCCGGGCGGAAATCGCTGAGTTCAGCAGGTTACCGATGCCCGGCCAGGCGAAAATCGTCTCAATATAGACCGAGCCGCTCAAGACGTAGGCGAACTGCACCCCGATGACGCTGAGCAGCACCAGCGAAGCGTTGCGGAAAATGTGGCGGGCGCCGATGGCCGTCCGGCTGAGCCCTTTACTGCGGGCGGTGCGGATGTAATCTTCATTGTGTATTTCCAGCACCGCGGATCGGGTAAGGCGCACCAGGCTGCCGATCGGCCACACCGCAGAGGCCACCGCCGGCAGCACAATGGATGTGGAGGTCTCCCGGCCGAAGGAGGGGAACCACCGCAGCTTGACCGCAAAGATGATGATCAACAGCAGCGCCAACCAGAAATTGGGAGTCGCCTGCCCCAGAAGCCCAATCGTCCGCCCCAATGAATCCACCAGGCTCCCTGGATTGCTGCCCCCCAGGATACCCAGGGGAACCGCAATCAGAATCGCCGCGGTCAAAGAGATAACTGACAGCTGAATGGTGGGGGGAAGTCTTTCCAGGATGATATCTCTTGAGGGTTGGCGAAAGGTGATCGAGCGTCCCAGATCTCCGGTGAATACACCACTGAGGTAGTCGCCAAACTGGACGTAGATGGGCCGGTTAAAGCCCATCTCCTCACGAAACGCATCCAGCTGTTCCTGGGATGCCTCGCGGGCAAGCAGCACCCGGGCCGGATCCCCCGTCAGGCGAATCATGAAAAAGGTGATAAAGAGCACCCCTATCAATAAGAAAAAAGATTGGACGATACGAGACAGGAAATAACGCAGCATGCTGGTCCTCGTCGTAGAAACAAGATCGTTCAAGCAAGCAGCGGGTGCAGTTAAAGAAGTTGCCGGCACCTCGGCTTGCCCCAGAGATTTCAGCTTTCCCCCGGTAAGAGCGCCCAAGATCTGCTGGAAATCAGCTGGACGAAGGCATGTCAGCCGGCAGCGGTGGTGCGCACCGCTGCCGGACTGACCGCCTGCTTATCACTTCGGACCGCTTAGTCAGCCAAGAAGACTCCCATCAAGAAGTAATCTTCGGCAGCGCGCGGATTGTAATCCTGGACGGCGGAGTTAATCGCCTCAAAGGTGTTGGGCTCGTACAAATAGATGAATGGCGGATCGTCATACATCATCTGTGAAAGCTCGGTATACAGTTGGCCGCGGGCCACTGGGTCCACTGTGGTCTGGATATCATCGAGGTAAGCTTGGATTTCAGGTGTATTCCAGGCGGAATAGCTGGCATCAAAGCCGCCCAAAGCGCCTACCAGCCGGTTGATAGCCTCGCCGTCCTGAGACGACCAGCTGTCACCAAACATCGGCGGCAAAGCCTTGGTGGCTTCCAGATCCCAATATTGACCTGATTCCAGGAACTGTACTTCGCCGGTGTCCATGGTGATGCCAACGTCAGCCAGGAAATTGGCGATCGCTTCGCAAACCTGCTCGAAGTTGGTGTAGGCACCGACCGGGCAAGCCATGCCAATGGAGAATCCATCGGGATAACCGGCTTCAGCCAACAGTTCCATGGCTTTCTCTGGATCGTAGGGGTAAGGGGCCATATCCGGGTTGTAACCCAGGGTGCCGGGGACTACGAAGCCAGTGGAGAGATTGGCATATCCGTCAAACAGAGCGTTGATGATGCCTTGCCGATCGACGGCGTAGTTCATCGCCTGGCGGACCAGTTTATCTTCGATGGGGGTACCGATGCCGGTGGTCAGGTTGTTGAACGCGATGTAGAAGACACGGTCAGTTGGGTAACGGACCACCTGCACATTGGGCGCACCCAGCAGGCTTTGAGCCTCTTCAGCGCTGAGCCGGTTGGCGATATGAATTTCGCCGGTCTGTACCGCGGCAACACGGGTGGAAGATTCGGGGATCGGACGGAATACCACACGGGCTACTTTAGGATAACCTTCCTGCCAGTAGTTGGGGTTGGCGTCCATGACGATACGCTCGCCCTTGAGCCATTCCACAAACATGAAGGGACCGGTGCCGATGGGATGTTCTTCCATGCCAGCCAGGCCAACCTCATTGAAGTAATCGGTGGACTGGACACCCCAGGTTGCGACAAGGCGTAAGAAAAGGGGATCGGGCTCTGGTGTGGTCATTTTGACGGTGTAATCGTCGATCACTTCAATGCTGTCGGCTCGCTCATATAGGTAAGCGTATGCGTTGACAGGATCCTTGCCGGCTTCCCAGGTGGTAATCACGTCTTGGGCATCAAAGGTGTCGCCGTTGTGGAACACAACGCCTTCACGCAGATGGAAGGTGTATTCCAGGCCGTCATCGGAAATGTCCCAGCTCTCAGCCAGAGAGGGTAGTACATTGCCGTCATCATCCACAAAGGTCAAGCCATCGGTCATCTGAGAGGCGACATTGTCGGCGTTACGCTCGGCAGCGTTCGCTTCTAGAAGCGAATTGGGGAATGTAGAAAGGGATACAATCAATTCCCCTTCGGGCATCGCCGGAGCGGCCACTTCAACCATACGGGTGACTTCAATGGTCTCTGTCTGGACCACGGATTCGCCGGCAACCTCAACCACGCGGGTCACTTCAATGGTCTCTGTCTGGACCACAGACTCACCAGCGACCTCAACCACGCGGGTCACTTCGACTGTTTCCGGCTGGCAGGCGACGGCAAATACCGCTACCAACACCAGCAGCAATACAACTAACGACTTACGATTCATAGCATTCTCCTTCCTCAGGTAATTTCAGCTTTCAATGTTTCTGTTAATGTAACACTGCATTCACCTAAATAGATCAAATAGGGCACCTCCATACCAGTTTCCAGAACAATTTTCGTAGAATTAGCGGATATTTTCCCTCATGATAGGTAGAGGGTAAGGTCATCGGTGGTGGACAACGCCACCAGTGCCGGAAATCAACAAGGTTTCGTCGCCATTTTGGGCGGATCAAGAATTGTGGTTGTGCAGAAGATGGTGCGCTCGAAAGGGGAAGTTGGTGGGTGTGATGTAAGGCAGTGTGTTTCCAATCTAATCCCCCTGATTAGCCTCGCCAACGGTGTAACAATACAAGACACTCATCTTGGTTGAAGGTAGACTGGGGACCGATTCTAGCTTTGCCATAAGCGTTCCCGCTCGCACAAATTCAACCTAGTACGATTAGCGCTATTGTATCGCAACTGGTGCATTTGCAAAAAAACCACTGCGGTTCAGAGTCGATTTTGACCAATTGACATTGTCTCACCAAAGAAGCGTCCGGCGTCCACCGGCGAGAAAGGCCAAACTACTCAACTGAACATGCGTGGGCTATCGGCAGAACTTTCACATCTTTCAATCGAGTGCCCATTATCAGAATAGGGTCGCTGATAGGTGGCAATCCCCCAAATTCGTGTCGCTTTCATGTGGGAAGCTGCTGGAGGATTCAGATGGATTCAGATCGGCTGCATCGTCAAGGATCCGTGCGGTTCGCAGTGAGCAATCGTCCGTTATCGTGAGCAGAAACTGGTATCATATAGATAGTGATTTCTAAGTCTTGACGATCAAGTTGGGAGGAGTCGATGATGAAACGACATCTGCTTTTCGTCATCTTACTGTTGCTGCCCGCTATCGCCTGCAATTTTTCTGCCGGCGAGGAGTCTGATTCCAATCTACCCATACCAACGT
>JAHEEY010000048.1 GCA_024640485.1 Chloroflexota bacterium
CCCTGACATCTAGGGTTAATTTTTGGGGGTGCGGATTTGCTCAATTTCGGATTGGTCAATAAGGAAAAGAATGATGAATAATTCACACAGAAAGACGGCAAGAATCGTGGGTGCCTTGTTCATAACCGCGACGGCAACGTCTATTCTAGGCACATTTGGTTTTCTGGAATCGATACTGAGCGCGCCGGACTATCTGGTTGGTGCTGCCGCTCATAAAAACCAACTGATATCCGGGGTGCTTATTGACGCGATCAACTCCGTGGTGGTGGTGATCATCCCGGTGCTACTGTTTCCAATATTCAAGAAGCATAGTGAAGCGTTGGCTATCGGCTATGTCGCTTCCAGGATAATGGAGTCGGTGGTCCTTATTTTCGGCCATGTCAGCCTGCTGGCCCTGTTATCATTAAGCCAGCAGTATGGTCAGGCGTCGGCTCCAGACACGGCCTCTTTTCAGGCTTTGGGCGGGCTGCTGCTGGCAGTGAATGATTGGAGCTACTTTCTTGGGCCTATGATCGTTTTCGGCATGACCGCGCTGATTCTTAACTGGGTGCTGTATAAATCGAAGCTGGTGCCGCGATTTATATCAATCTGGGGCCTCATTGGGGCCCTATTGATATTCGCAGCCGGCCTGCTGGGACTATTCGGCCGCAGCGCCGATTCAACGGTGGTGATCCTATTGTTTGCGCCGCTGGCCCTGAACGAAATGGTTCTGGCGGTTTGGCTAATCGTGAAAGGGTTCGATTCAGCGGCAATCGCTTCTCTAACAGCGAAGCAGGCGTGAACGACGGCCAACGGAGCAGCTCAAGGAAGGGCAGTCATCCCTGTGTGGTTGGATACCAGCCAGAGAACGGTCACGTTCTGCGTCCTGTTTCAACTGTAATAGGTGAGCAATGGTGAAGAAGTCCGAAGAAAAGCTTACGCTGGACCGGCCAGCGACCTACCAAATCGAGTTGCCGGGGCATTTGGACGCCAGTTGGGCAGAGTGGGCGGGGCCGACGATGGTCATGATCGCTGGTGAGCGCGCCGGCCGGCCGGTCACAACCCTGACGGACAGGATGGATCAGGCCGCCCTGGTGGGGCTGCTGCGCCGGCTTTACGCTCTGGGGCTGCCGTTGATTTCAGTCAATCTTGTTGAGGGTGATTGATGCAGTGGAGACAGCCTATGTGGGGGCAGCGGCTGTCTTCCAAATAATGCCGGCAGAAGAATACTGCCGGTCAATCAAGAAAAGGAGCAGGATATGATCAGCAGGGCCGCCGGGATCGACAGACAGATCGAACTGCGGGATGGGCGCAAGCTGGGGTATGCCGAATACGGCAGCCCGGAAGGGAAGCCGGTACTCTTCGTTCACGGCTCTCCCGGTTCACTCCTTGACTGGCTGATGTTTGATACAGATGATACCGCGGCAAGGTTGAACGTCCGGATCATCGCCATTGACCGGCCTGGTATGGGGCTGTCTGATTTCAAGCGGGGCCGAGCGATATTGGATTGGCCTGATGACGTGGTCGAGCTGATGGACAGGCTGCAGGTGGATCGTTTCGCGGTGCTGGCAGTCTCAGGTGGAGGGCCTTACGGAGATGCCTGCGCCTTCAAGATTCCAGAGCGGCTGGCGGCGGTGGGGATCGTTTCCGGAATGGGTCCAGCCGACGCTCCGGGCGCCAAGAAGGGCGGGTCATGGACCTTGCCGGGAAAACCGGGGTTGATACGGAAGCCGCTGCTGGCGCTGATGGTGAAGGGGCTGCTGCAGGCGCCAGAGCGCTTCGAGACACAGATAGAGGGGACGGTCTCAGAGCCAGACCGGAAGCTGATGGCGGAGCGACCAGAGCTGAAGAAGATGATCGTCGAGAGCTGGCGAGAAGCATTCCGGTCAGGAATCGGCGGTGTTAATCACGAATCGGGCCTGTATGCACGGCCTTGGGGGTTCCGGCTTCAAGCGATCGCCGTTGAAGTTCAGCTGTGGCACGGGGAGAATGATAATAATGTCCCCGGATCGGTGGGGCATTACGTGGCGGAGGCGATCCCCAGCTGCCGGGCGGCGTTTCTTGAAGGTGAGGGACACTTCACCCTCATTCATAACCATCTGCCGGAGATTCTAGGCGTCCTGGCTCAATGAACGGCCGGCGGGGAGATCCAGCGGACAAGCGTTATGATCGCTTGACCCAACTCCAGGAACCAGAGGTACGAACTCGTTCTAGGGGGCCCAAAACTCGATTTTTCCCGTATAATGGACCTATGCTTGAGACGCTGCTGCGCACGAAGCTGTTTGTTCCACCGCTGCGGACGAACCTTATCTCTCGTCCGCATCTTGTCGAGCGCGTTGATCAGGGGCTGCAGCCAGGCCACAAACTCACCTTTATCTCCGCCCCGGCTGGCTTTGGCAAGACGACACTGGTCAGCGAATGGGTGGGGAATTTGGGGCGAGAGGGTGAGAACGGCAGCAAGGCCGCAGATGGCGTCGCCTGGCTTTCCCTGGATGAAGGCGACAACGATCCCACCCGGTTCCTGACTTACTTGATCGCCGCGCTGAACCGGGCGGACGAGGAGCACGCTGCCGTGGGGAAAGGGACCCTGGGCATGCTTCAATCTTCGCAGCTGCCGCCAACTGAAACCGTCCTGACCCCGCTGATCAACGAGCTGGCTGCCACTCCAGAGGAGCGTATCCTCATCCTGGATGATTATCATCTGATTGAATCGCAGGCAGTTCATGAGATCTTGAGTTTCTTGCTTGAAAACATGCCGCCGCAGATGCATCTGGTCATTGCCACGCGTGAGGATCCAAACCTGCCGCTGGCCCGTCTTCGGGCCCGGGGGCAATTGGCCGAGCTGCGGGCCGCTGACCTGCGATTTTCCCCTACAGAAGCGGCCGAATTCCTCAACCGAGTCATGGGGCTCAATCTTTCGATGGCGGATGTGGCGGCGCTGGAGTCGCGGACGGAGGGGTGGATTGCCGGACTGCAGCTGGCGGCTATATCGATGCAGGGGCACGGGGATGCCGCCCAGCTGATCAAATCTTTTACCGGCAGTCACCGTTTGGTGATGGATTATCTGATGGAAGATGTCCTGAACCAGCAGCCAAAACATGTCCAGGAGTTTTTGCTGCAGACGGCGGTTCTCTCCAAACTGACCGGCCCTTTGTGTGACGCCCTCACAGGCCAGGACGACGGACAGGCGACGATGGAAATGTTGGAACGGGCGAACCTGTTTATCATCCCGTTGGACAGCGAGCGGCGCTGGTATCGGTATCACCATCTCTTTGCCGATCTGCTGCGCCAGCGGCTGAAGCAAACCCAGGAAGAACTGCTGCCAATTCTGCACCGCAGGGCCAGCGAATGGCATCAGCAGAACGAACATGTCGATGAATCCATAGAACACGCGCTGCGGGGTGAAGATGTCGAGCGGGCTGTGAACCTGATCGAAGGGCACGTTGATGATTTATGGGGGCGGGGTGAACATGCCAAATTGAAGCGTTGGCTGGACAAGCTGCCGGAAACGATGGTGTGCGCTAAGCCACGGATATGCATCTTTTACGCCTGGTATATGTTCGTCAGCGGCCAACATGAGGCCGCTGATAGAAGCTTGCAGGCGATGGAACAGATATTTGACCGCAGCGGCGGCGATGCCGATGAAACTGAGCGACAACATGGGAGCTTGCTGGCTGACTCGGATCGGGCGGAGCTGCAGGGCCGGGCCGCCGCGGTGCGCGCGTTTATGGATTCTCACCAGGGAGATTTGGCCGGGATGATCCGGCATGCACGGCAGGCACTGGCGTATCTTCCGGAGCATGATCGAACCTGGCGGGGGCTGGTGGCTATCGTTTTGGGTGATGTGTACGGCTTCAAAGGGGATATGGCCGCCGCTTATGAAGCCCGAACTGATGCGCTGAAGACATGCGAAGCGGCTGGCGACATTTACTATATCCTGTTGGCCAGTATGAAGGTGGCTATCACTTTGCGGTCTCAAGGGCGGCTGCAGCTAACCAGGGAGTTTTGCCAGCAGCAGATAGAGGTGGCGCATGAAAGTGGGTTGTCGCATGCGGCCTTAACCGGCTTGCTGCAGATGATATTGGGCGAAGTGCTGGCCGAATTGAATTATCTCGATGAGGCATTGGCTCAAGCGACAGAAGGGGTAGAGCTGACCGAGCGCAGTGTGGATCTGTCACTTCTGGGCTGGGGCTACATGTGCCTGATACGGATCCTGGTTTCCAGGGGGGAGATGGCCGCTACCGAGGCGCTGGTACAGAAGATGGACCGTGTGGCCCGTGAATCCCAGGTGCCTCCCTGGATTATGAACCAGCTGGCGACCTGGGGGACGCGGCTGCGGTTGGCGCAAGGTAAGCTGGATGAGGCGTCCCAATGGGCCAGCCAGCAGGCGTTGAAAATGGGCAGCGAGTTGGAAGCAGGCGATGGGATAGATTTCTTCCAGCTGTTTGATTACATCATGTTGGGGCGGGTCCTGATTGCTGAGAAGCGGTTGGATGAAGCCGCCGGGCTGCTAACTAGCCTGCTGGTGTCTGCCAAAGCGGGGGGGAGAACGGCGCGGGTGATTGAGATCCTGCTGCTTCAGGCGTTGGCCTGCCAGGCCCAGGGAGATATAGACCAGGCGATCAGCAAGTTGAGGCAAGCGCTGGCCACGGCTGAGCCAGAAGGGTTCATCCGCATTTTTGCGGATGAAGGGGCGCCGATGGCCCGGCTGCTGGATGAAGCGCTCCGCCGCGGGATTGCGCCAGGCTATGTGGGGCGGCTGCTGGCGGCGTTCTCGTCCGACTATCCGATTCCGGCTGACATTACAACATCTAAAGCTGATCCGCCTGAACTGACCGAGAGTTTGAGCGAGCGGGAAATCGAAGTGCTGCAGCTTATCGCCGGGGGGCTTACGAATTCGGAAATCGCTTCCAGGCTGTATCTCTCGCTGAACACAGTCAAGGCGCATACCCGCAATATCTACAGCAAATTGGATGCCCACAACCGGACGCAAGCGGTCGCCAGGGCAAGAGCGCTGAACATTTTGACCGACTGAAACCGGTTGAAGCCGCATTAGGTAAAAGCGGGAAAGTTTTTGAAATTCTCGAACTGCCTTCTTCCCGCTTTTCCTCGAGGAGAATCCGGTATACCTAGAAGCAGTGTGACGAGACGGCCTGAGGGCCGTTTTTTCGTTTCTGCAGGCACTCACGCTGATTCACCATAACCCCGCAAATAACAACTTGAATAACACGTTTGGGGGATGACAGTAATCCTGCCTGACTTCTATTCTGTGAGTATAAGGTTTCACCGATCCAGAGGCGGTCAGATGGGTGAAGGAGTATGAGTCTCAAGGAATAAGTGAACAGAGCCGTAAGGGAGCAGATCATGAGTGAAAAGAGCCGAAATTTCCAGTACGCCTTACTGCTGTATGCGGGCATCATCTTTGTGCTGTCTATGTTGGTTGGATGCGGCGGCCCATCGACGGAGGCGCTGGCTGCCGTGGATTACACACCGCTGTCCGGCGATGATTGGGAGGTGTCTACACCCGCGGAGCAGGGGGTGGACCCAGAGCTGGTGGCGGAGCTGTATTACAACGCGGCTGACGTGGAGACGCTCAAAGCGCTGCTGGTGGTCAAGAATGGTAAATTGATCGCTGAGAAGTATTTTCACGGGGGATCGGTGGGGCAAGATGAACGGATCCAATCGGTCACAAAGAGTTATACCTCGGCGTTGACCGGGATCGCCCTTGAACAGGGATGCCTAACCAGTTTGGACCAAAAGATGATGGAATTCTTCCCGGAACTTACCGACAGAATAAGAGATCCCAGAAAAGAGCAGATCAGTATCCGGCAGATGCTGCAGATGCGTGCCGGCTACCCCTGGGAGGAATCCTCCGGGGAGCTGTTTGACCTCTTATATGCGGGCTTCCGGCCGTCCAACCTGGTTGATGTGCCCCTGGTCCGCGATCCGGGGTCGGATTTTGATTACAGCAACCTGACGGCTCATCTGGTGGGGGTAGTGACCGCCAGGTCCTGCGGTACCGATCTGAAGTCGTTCGCCCAGGAGTACCTGTTCGGGCCGCTGGAAGTGGAAGTAGGTGAGTGGATCACCGATTGGGAAGGGAACTACAACGGTCACGGAGATCTGCACTTTAACGCCAGGGATATGGCCAAATTCGGCCTGCTTTATCTCAACGAAGGGAGCTACAAAGGGAACCAGATCGTCCCTACCGATTGGGTGGAAGAATCCCTGCGAGTTTATTCGGAAGATGCCTGGGGATACCGGGTGGGCCGTAATTTCAAGGATATCGGCTACGGCTACCAATGGTGGTCGGTTACCGCAGGGGACTATCAATATAACCTGGCCTGGGGGCATGGCGGGCAGCAGATCGCCGTGGTGGATGGGTATGACATGGTCATCGTTGTCAAAGCGGACCCGCTTTTCGGCGACCACGGGGACACGCCGTGGAAGCGGGAAAAGGAGAACCTGAATGTGGTGGCTGATTTCATCAGCTCCCTGCCGGGTGAGTGACCGGCGGGGGCCTGCGATGAGGGAAATCAAAAGCGTGCCTGGTTTAGGCTAGCCCGCTTCAAATCTAGCGTAACAAAACGGAGTATTGATCATGAAAAATTTCATCAGCCGATATCAAATCAGCCTCTTCTTCATCCTCGCATTTATTTTCAGCTGGTTTCCCTGGTACACAGGGATGGCAGTGGAAGTGATGCCCATGGGGCCGTCTATCGCCGCTTTCATCCTGGTCGTTATCATCGGGGGCAAGCGTGGTTTTGTGGAACTGGTCCGGCCGTTTGGACGTTGGCGGGCTAAGCTGGGCCTGTGGGGGATTGCTATTCTGGGGCCGGCAACCTTGTATCTCATCGGCCTGGCTGTGCATCTGCTTCTGGGGGGTGAGGCGCCGCCCTTTATTATGCTTCGGGAAGAACTCAACCTGGTTCCGCTGTACCTGGTGATGGTGGTCTTGATGCCGTGGAATGGGCCGGTGGGCGAAGAGTTCGGCTGGACCGGTTTTGCCCTGCCCAGACTGCAGGGAAAATACGGCCCGCTGGTCGCCAGCTTGTTGATCGGCAGCGTCTGGGGCATCTGGCACCTGCCAAGCTTTTTTGCGCCCCAGGGCGTTATCAGTGCCCTGACTGATGCGCTGGGCTCCGGATTCATCTTTTTGTATACCCTGGGAACTATGGCTAATTACGTTTTCATGACCTGGTTGTACAACAAATCAAAAGCGAGCGCGTTGATTGCCGGGATCGTCTGGCATGCGGCGATTGACTTTTGGGCGCCGGTTCTCTTGAGTGACTCATCACTGGCAGCCGCGCGGGAAGGGACGCATCTCCCCACAATTGCCCCGGAGCTTTATCTAACCGTGCTGGCTGTCCAGGTCGTCGGGGCCATCATTTTGATGATCGCGACCAAAGGAAGGTTAGGGTATTCGGCTCAAAACTAGTGCAGGATCCGGGCAGAGCGAGAAAACTGAACTGTTAAACAGCGTTGAAAAAGGAGAGCAGAAATGAACGATTTGCAGAAGTTGGCGCAGGAGAAAAGCGTTCTGCGATGGGGTGGCCTGTCTGGTATGTTGGGGGTCCTCTTCCTTATCCTTGTCTGGGTAGTCATAGGCGTTTTTGTGCCCCCAGATCCTGCCGACCTTGCGGGTTTTGTCACCAGGTTCCCAGACATTCAAGCGGCCCGGGTGGTAGAGAATGGCATGTACCTGTTGGCTCTTATCATGGAGATTCCCCTCTTCCTGGCCTTGTATCGAGCTCTGCGGAAGACGAGCCTGGCACCGGCGCTTTTCGGGAGTGCCCTGGGCATTGTGGGTCTGGTGGTGATGGTGGCCTCCGCAACCCCGCATGTGGCCCACGCCCCACTTTATGACCTCTATCGCGCTCCCGGGGCGACCCCCGCGGATCAGGCGACACTCACCCTCTTGTGGCAGGCGATCTGGGGCATAAACGATTCGATGCTCTACGTAGGGTTCTTTGTGGTGCCGATAGGCCTCATTCTCCTCGGTGCCGCTATGTTCGGGGCCCCGTCCTTTGGCAAGGGGTTTGGCTGGGTGAGCGTAGTGTTGGGGGTGCTTGGTCTGACAGCGGCAGTTCTCCAAATGGTCGATCCCGCCTCTATGATCGGCGCGGTCAGCTATTTCGCCTGCGTGATCTTCTATCTGGTCTCAGGATGGAAACTGTACAGTCTGTCGAGGGCATCGTAAGGAGTTTTGGGGACAAGGAATTGACGCGGATGCATTGAAGGTAATGGAAGAAGGATCAGCAACCTAGCCGGCGTCCTTCAACTTTTGGGCGCCGGCCCTCTTGAGTGACTCAATCGTGGAGGCCGTTGGGGAAGGAGCGCATCTCCCCACAATTGCCGCGGCTCTTTACGCAACCGGCCCGGCAGTCCAGGTATCGGGCCGGACGGCGAGGCGGCGAATCAGAGAAATCGCCGCCTCATATGTCAGGCTTTGGGGCCGCTGGCCCCATATCATCTGAAAACGAATCCACTTCCACTGCCAGCCGGCGTTGTTGGTTGGACGTCATTGACGTATTGGGCTACGAGCGATGTTTCATTCAAGCCGGTGGGTCATTTGCCGCGGCCGCTCTCTCGTAAGGCGAACGGCCTGCCAGATAATTGCCAGCAGCATGAGCAGCGTTAGAAACAATTGGCCGGCAGGCGATTGCTGAAATGCGAGCGGGTTGATGCTGTCTGTTGGCGTGACGGCCGTGGACGAGGCTCTTTTTGATTGGTGGGAGCGTGCCGCCGCCTGACTACTCACGATGATCGGCAAGTAAACGGCATATCCCGTTGGCTGTTCAACCAGAATGAAAGCACTCTCGGCGGCACTGCTACCAAGGGCATCTTTGACCAGCAGGTTGACCAGATATCCGCCAGCCAAGGATGTGGGGGCGCTCGACCAGATGGTGTTGAGCCACTGTTCTGTTCCGCTGCCGAGGGTGATGCTCCAGGATTGGGTGTGAACAGTGGCGCCACTGGGGGCCAGGATTTGTACCGTGGCGGTTACCGGCAGCGAGGCGGCGGCTTGCAGATTGGTCAAGTGCACGCTGACCGCCGCATCATCGCCGACGATAAGGGGCGTGGGCGTCGCTGCCAGCTCGACAGCGAACGCGGGCAGCGAGACGGTTGTTAGGGCCGAATTGTTGTCCTGATCGTACTCTGTCTTCGGATCGACGGTCACGTAAAGGAGGTGCTCACCCCCCAACCCTTGAATGTCCCAATCAACGGAGGCGGCCATCTGCTCGCCGTTGGTTAATGGGGGGACAGTGACGGTGCCGATCAGGACGCCGCCGGCATTGGGGTCGCCATCGTAGAAGCGGGCTGCCGTCGCCGCCGCGATAGTGCCGCCCTGGTTGGCCACCAGCGCTGTCAATGTCCGGGTGACAGTGCCGCCGGCCTCAACCCAGGGTTGGCTGGGGTAGAGGTCGGGCAAGGTAACGCCATAGGCGAACGTGGATTGGCGCTGGCTGGAGAGCCCGCCGACCGACAAGGAAGCGGTCAGCACCCGCTGACCAGGGGTGATGGGGGCGTTCAAACTGGTGGTAATGGTCTGCGGTCCAGCGGACAGGTTAACCGTTTTCTGCTGGGTGACGCCGCCGTCGACGAACAGGGAGAGCTGGCCGGAGACCGGCTGGGGGGCATAAACCTGGACAATGGCGGTCACCGGGTCACCAACTGTGTCGTAATCAGGGCGATCGGTGGAGACGTCGAGCAAACTGGCCTGGCCGACATCGAACGCTTCCACTCCTGCCGCGTATATCAGGCTGTTGTCGGCGGCGTCGATTAAGGTGTAGCTCAAGAGATAGAGGCCGGCTTGCGTGCCGCTAATAGTCGCTGTGGCCGTCAAGGTGTTGTTTGGCCGTGACAGCAGGGCAACCGCCTGTTCCCGAACAACGCCGCGACTGCCGTCAGGATAGATGAGCTCGCTCCGCAGAACCGTGTTCAGGCCGCGGTCGCTGGCGATTGTCAGCCGCAGGTTGATGGTATCTCCCGGCAGATAGCGGACGCTGTCCAGCCGGCTTTCCGCGGCGCGGACCAGCGGCCCGGTGACATCAAACAGGGCCTGATACATCCGCCCCTCCTGGTCACAATCACAACCGGTCAAACGATAGCTGACGGCGTAGCTGCCGCGGGTCATGGGGTCTGGCAAGGCAAAACTGAAGACAGCGCCGCTCCCGGACAAGCTCAGCGTGGTGGTGTAACCGGGGGCGGAAATCTCCAACTGCCCGGTAGCTGTGGTAACCACAGCGGCCTGCACACTGCCGCCGGGGGCATAGCGCTGCCGGTCCAGCAGCACCGTGACCGCTTCCTGCCGCTGGGGCAGCCGGAAGGTGTTGAGGTGAATGGCGCGCTGCGTCGCCTGATGGTAGATGCCGTAGAAGACCAGCCCGCCGTTGGCGAAGGTGGCCGTCAGCGGGAAACTGAGATCGATGGGGGCGGCGGTCATGGTGAAGGGTTGTGTCTGGGTAACCCCGCCCAGGCTGACCAGGGCGTACAACCCGGGTTCTGTCGTCGCCAGGTTGTTGGCTATGTTCAACTGCAACTGGGCCGGATCGCCTTCGCGATAGGCGGGTTGGTCCGCTGAGGCGGCCACGGTCAAGCTGATACCCTGGATGGTCAGCAGCAGTTCGCCTCGCTGTCCATTCAGTTCGTATGCGGCCAGATAATCCTTGGCCTCTAGTTCCGGCGGCACAAAGAAGGCGAAGTCAAACTGCTCGGTATCCCCGGCGGCGATATGACGCACCTGGGTCTCATCCTCAATGTCGCCCAAGGAAAACCGGAAGGTGGCCTGCTCTCCCTGGTCACCCTGGTTGCTGACGCCAAAGGTCATGGTGACGGTCTGGCTGACCGGGAGCGTCGTCTGGCTTGGCAGTGAGGTTACACTGAGCAACGGCCCTTGCACCGTGTAATACACGGCGTCCTGCGCCAGCTCAGTCCCGGCCCCAGTAAGGGCTCTCACCGTTGCCGTATGCACCCCTGCCGGGGCCAGGGCCGCATCCACTGTAAAGGTAACCACCTTGCTGGCGCCAACCGTCATTGTAAAGGGCTGGCTCAGTTGGTAACCATAGTCGGTTATTAATTCCAGTCCGCCGCTGAAGCCACTGCTGCCGCGATTCGTTACTGTAGCGGTGATGGGAACCTCTGGCCCGGACTCTCTGATGGTGACGTTGATGGCCGCTCCGGCGGCAGGAGTCACCACAAAGCTTTCCTGGCCGCTGCCCAGCGAGCAGCCGCCCGCGCTCAGATGGTAGGTGAGGTCGTAGCTGCCGGCGGGGAGCTCAAAGACGCTGCTGCCGGTGATCGTGTTAGAGGCGATCAGATATGAGTCGAATTGTGAACTGGCGACCGGACTCAGTGAATTGTGGATGGTGACGGCGGTGGTGAAGGCGACGTCGAGCTGCCCGGCGGCTGTGAATGTATAGGGAATGGCCAGGATACCCGGCGGATAGACCGGCTGTGGAGTGAACTCGGCCGCCAATGATTGGCCAAAGGTGACCGGGAGAGTAAGCGTTTGGGCCAGATCGCCGGTGAGGGTAACCGGCAATGAAGCATCGGCGCACACCTGCGCCGCGGCCTGTGCCAGTACCGTTTCGCCCGGCGGGACCGTCACGGTCTGCTGTTGGCTGCCCACGGACAGCTGAACTTGCCCGGCGACAGCACCGGTGTTGGTCAGGCTGATGGTGACGGTGAAGGGATCGCTGCCAACGACGGCGGCGACGGCTGCCGAAGCATCGATCCGTGGGCGGCCCACGACTGTATTAATCTCCACGGTGTGCCCGGCGGTGACGGCGGAAAAGGGGATGGTGTCGCCGCTGGAGGGCGCCGTGGTGGTCGCCGTGAAGGGGTGGCTGCTGTAGGCCGCCAGGTCGAAGGGCCCTTCACTGCGGATAAGGGTGCCGCCTTGATACAACCAGATGGTCTGGTTGGTCAAGGGAGCGGCGCCGTTATTGAACAGCGCGCCGGTGAGGGTAATGAGCGCGCCCGGCCGAACCGGGTCGGGGGCGGCATCCAGCGTGAGGGCGGTCTGACCGGTGACGATATAGAACGGCGTGCGGCCGGCGGCCATCGTTTGTCCCAGGGCGTTGGCGAATGCGCCCCGGAGGAGGTAGCGTCCGGGGTTGGTTAGACCGGTGACGGCGGTGATGACCTGGGTGGACGCGGATGCCGGCAGGGAGGCGATGGGCTGTTGGGCGGACCAGACGGCCGAGCCCTGCCATATGCCCACGCTGGCGCCGTTGTCCCAGGTGCCGGCCCAGATACGGCCGTCGCCGCCGACGGCCGCAGTTTCCACCTGCGGTGCGGTATTGTAACCCAGGCCTATCTCGGTGGTGAAGCTCTCCCAGGTGTCGCCGGTCCCGTCAAAAGGATTGCCGCCGTCGTCCAACCGGCTGAGACCCGAATCTGTGGCAAACCACTTATCCCCCTGGGCATCGACAGCCAGGTCATTGACCCAGTTGTCTGCCAGGCCGTTGAAGGTATAGAAGTTACGCCAGGTGTCGTCGGCCGTATTGGTCAGGGTGCCGTTGTAATCCAGAACGGCCACCCCACCGGAACTGCCGGTGTAGGCAATCCAGATGTTGTTTTGCCCGTCTACGGCCACATTGGAGGGGTAATGGTTGGCAGTGTAAGGTGAGAAGCGTTGGGTCAGATCATCAGCGGTGTTGAAGGGGGTGCCGCCATCGTCCAGGGCGGCGACTTCGGCCCAGGTGACCATCCATTTGACGCCGTTCTGGTCAATGGCAAGGGCGTTTACTTCGTTGCTGGTCATCCCGGCGATGGGGAAAGTCATGGTCAGGTCGTCGGTCTTGGTGATGGGGGTGCCGCCATCGTCGAGGACGGTCAAGCCGTAGGTATTGTTGCTGCTCCAGCCGGCGAACCATTTCCGGCCGGCGCTGTCTATGGCCAGGTCGTACAGGCCGCCCAGCCCCGTGTCCGCTTCCGCGAAGGTCTGCCAACTGTCGTCGGCTTTGTCGAATGGGGTGCCGTTATGGTCGAGCACGGAGGCTTGTGTGGAAACGGCCCAAACCCGGCCGGTCTGTTCAAGGGCTATGACCGAGACCCGGTCGTTGGGCAGGCCGTCGGCCATGTAGAAGCTCATCCACTGGTCGTCGAATGGGTCGGTAGGTGTGCCCATCGGGTCCAGCACGCGCAGGCCCAAGGGCCCGTTGGATTCGCTGCCGAACCAGGTCATGCCGGCCTCGCCTGGGGCAATGGCGGCGACGTTGTAGTTGCCGATGCCGGCGTCTCTGTCGAACAACTGCCAGGTGTCGTCGGTGTCGGTTACCGGAGTGGCGCCGTTATCGAACAGCATCAGCCCATAGCCTGAGCTGAGCCAGGCGGCATCCCCGCCAGCCGGAACCATTGGCGGGCCAATCTGGTATGGAGCGGTGATAGAGCCCCAGGTGTCGCCGGTCCCGTCAAAGGGATCGGCGCCGGTGTCCAGGAAGCCGATCTTGCTGCTGGGCAGGCCGAACCAGGCGCGACCGCTCACATCCAGCGAAAATCCAGTCATAATGCCGTACAAACTGCTGTTAGTTGGGGCAAAGGTGCGGAAGGTATCGCCGGTCCCGTCCACGGGAGAGGCGCCGGTGTCCAGCACGCCGAGGATGGGGTCATAGGCAAACGAGATGCCGCCGCCGGCAAACCAAACGCGGCCGTTGGCATCAATTTCCATGCCGCGGACATTGTTGTCGGGCAGGCCGGTGCCCACATAATAACTATGCCAGGTATCGCCGGCGCCGTCGAAGGGGTCGCCGCCGTCGTCCAGGGCGCTGGCGCCGTTGGTGGTGGCGAACCATTTGTATCCGGCGTCGTCGATGCGGATGATGGAGACAGCGTTGTTGGCCAGGCCGTCGGCGGTGGAGAAGGTGGCCCAGCGATCATCGCCCTTGGACATAGGGTCAGCGCCGGGGTCCAACACGGAAATACCGGCGCCGCTCTCATTGATCCAGATATTCCCGGCCGCGTCCTGGGCCAGGGCGGCGCCAGGGTGGCCGCCGGCAGTGGTGTAATGGAGCCATTGGTCGTCGGTCAGGTCGAAGGGGGTGCCGCCGTCGTCGAGGACGCTGAGAGTGTCCAGCGCTCCCTGCCCGGAACTGATCCATTTGTACCCGGCGGCATCGGCAAAAACGCTGTAGGCGTAGGGGCGGGGCAGCCCGCTCAAGGTGTCGAAGATCTGCCAACGGTCATCGGCGGTGTTGGCGGGGGTGCCGCTGTCGTCGAAGGCGTTGATGCCGCGTTGGGTGCGCATCCAGATGATCCCGGCAGTATCGGTGACGATGCTGGTGGCCCCGTTGGCAGGCCCTTGTTGGCCGGGGCGATGGGTGAACCAGGTCCAGGCAGGGGCGGCATCCACCGCCAAATCCAGGGCGGCGTTGTTGATCGGGAAAAGGCCGGTATTGCTGATCGACGCTGTGGCGGTGATGGGCTGGCCGACGTTGTAGATGGCTTGCTCGGTTTCGGCGGTCAGCGACGCTTCTGTACCGTCGACGGTGACCAGGATTGTGAACGGCTCTACCAGAGAGGCCTGGGAATTGGTGACCACACCGCCCAGGGCGTAGCTGCCGGAAAGGGCTGCCGCCGGCACCGGGAACGCAAAGCTGCCGCTTCCGCCGCCGCCAGGGATATTGGCCAGGGTGCCGGTGATGGTTTGGACGATGATGCCGCTGGCGTCTCGCAGCCAGGCGAAGTAGCCGACCTCGGTGTCTGCGCCGCCGCTGTTGGCGACGGTGACACTGATGGGGGTCCCGGCGGTCAGCAGCCGGTTCGGGAGGGTGGTGTGCAGATCCGCATCAGGCACCATGATGGAAGCGGTGTTGGCAATCGTGTTTCCGGTGGGTGGTATCAGGGTCGAGGTGAACGGGTAGTCTCCGGCTGCCATGGAGATAGGCAGTGGGATATCAACGGTGATGGAGGCTGGTTCACCTGGCTCAACTGCCAGAGGAACGGTAATGGACACAGCTATCATAGGCGCAACAAGTAGATCTAGATTCTGAGACCAGTGACCGCTGTTTTCCACAGTCACTTCCATATGGACCGTTTCACCCGATGCGTAGGTGGTTTGATCAAAACGGCTGGACAAAACCGGTTCGTTCACATCATACAGGGTCCAAACACGCGTGCCGTATTCGTCAACCGCCCTGAAATCAAAAGCATATGTGCCAAATTGGGCCGGAGGGACGGTAAATGGGACGGTCAGGGTCATGGTTTGAGCGGCCGCCAGCGTGAACGGCTGCGAAGGCAGCGATAAGGCTGAGCCGTCGGGGCTGGTGATGGTCACCGCCAAGGTGGCCGTCAATACATCAAAAGCGGTGCTGTTGTTGGTGGCGGTGATGAGCAGGTTCTGCAGGGCACCTGGCGTCAGGGTGTTGGGCAAAGAGGTCTCGAAAATCAGGGGCGAATCGAGGATGGTAAAGGAGTCTTGAGCGGAGTTCAGTGCGCTGCCGTTGGCATCCCGGGCGACGGCAGAGAAGACGGCCGTGCCGACATGCGCGGTGATGGGAAGGGTAAATGTCAGCGGCGTCAGTATCTCTGCCGCGGCTGTCAGGGCCACGGATTGCTGCCCTTGATACAGAATCAATCCCTGGCTGTCGGCCGCTTTCAAATTAAGGGTGACCTGGTGGGCGGCAGGCTGCAGATTTCTCAGGGTGACAGTGACCGGGGCCGTCTGCCCGCGCCGGTAGGCGTCAGCAGCCATGGACAGTCCTACATCCACGGCTGCTGGTGCTGTGCGAATCTGGAACCAGGCACTCTGAACAAAGGGGGGGCTGACCAGGCGGGCGAAAAGGCGGTCGTTGGTCAGGA
Organism: Chloroflexota bacterium; assembly: GCA_024640485.1. GTDB lineage: Bacteria > Chloroflexota > Anaerolineae > Promineifilales > Promineifilaceae > JAHEEY01. The sequence goes on from JAHEEY010000048.1 coordinate 15,784, forward strand.
TATCGGCC